>DOZQ01000133.1:0-5491 GCA_003517915.1 Oscillospiraceae bacterium
CGGTCAGACCGTTTTTATACCATAAAAACCGCGGATTTGGGAGTGAGTCACGGACAAGCATGAAAAACTAACATCAAAAATCAACCCTGAAAATAAGGCAATATCAAAGCAGGCGTCAGCAAGACGCCATGCGGAATAACCGCCTTATGCTTGTAGCGAAGAAGCTTGCGGCATAAGCAAAAGCGGACAGGAAGCGGGTTGCTCTGCTTCCTGTCCGAATGTTTTATGGGGTGTTAATTTTTAAAATTTAACAATAATGCGGTTGCCGATATATAGAGTGCAAAATAGGGGAGGTTCACTTTTTATAATACTAGGTGGTGTCGTCACAAGATATAAATTACATATTTTCGTTTGATTTTTTGTTTTTTCAGCTTGTCCTTCTCGCTTTACGTCAGTAAAGCTTCGTCGTCCGCACTAAAAATCCATAAAAATCATCCTGAAAATCTGCAAATTCATCTTATGACGACACCACCTAATACGCCATATTACCTCCTCGTCTCTTGTCTCTTTACGCCTAAAACTCCAAATGCTGCGGCCGACGCAGTCAATGCGCCGTATATTATCAGAAGCATGCTTTCTTGCCGTGCTAACAGCGCACCGGCATTAAAGAAAGGAGTAAAGCTAATATATGCGCACCAGTCGATTCCCGCCAGAGTGAGGATTACCGGAAGGGCAAGCAGCAAAGCGCATATAAGAAGGGTGTATATTCCATGCTTTATCAACCGGGAAAGCCTCAAAATCAACACCACGGTCGCGGTGGCGGAAAGCAGTTTTGCCATAAATACAAATGAAGTAATCGCAGCAAGATTAATAAAAGAAGGAATGTGTGAAAATATCGGTAAACTACGTGCCGATGCCGTCAAGCCTGAAATTCCGTAGTTGTTTCCGACTTGGATGATAGCAGGCAGCAAAGTGACGGCGGCAATTAACACCATAAATCCGGTGCTTATCAGTGATTTTACTCTATTGGTGTGTTCACGCCCCAATACCGTGGTACCAATCAGCTTACTTGCTCCCCTGGTATCTTCCATTGGAAAAATATTATAGCAGCACAGAATCAGCATAAGGCATATAGTCATAAGTTCTGCGGTACTGCGGCTTTGTCCGGTATCAAGCAGCTCGAGAACACCGGTTTCATAAACCATCTGCGCGCCCGGCGTATTTTTAACATGCTCATACTGACCGAGTACACGCTGAAATCCGTTCTCTTTACCAAGTGCCCTCTCAATAGGTAAACGCAGTTCATCCGCCTGAGTGCGCGTAATCACGTTTTCACTTAGCTGTGTTTCTATGCTGTTCAGTTTGGCTTTGAGTTCGTCAAACCTACTTTGTTCTGCTTCGATATATGCCGCTGTTTCATCGGTGACAGACCCATCAAGCTGCTGCATATAAGACTTATAGACCATTTCATCAGGCGATAAATAATGGTGAGCGTTTATCGCCTGATAACCCGTCAGAAGAAAAAAAACCGCTAATAAAACAGCCGCTTTGTTTATCCATAAAGCCTTATATAACTCGTGCCGCCACACGCTTTTGCCCATGCGCTTTTGCCGCCGTGTGTACGCCGGGATTTTAATCCGGAATGAGGAGACCGCGCCTCCGCGTTTTGTGGCAAATACCGCCGTACTTATTACGATAAACGCGCATATCAAAAATACTGTCACACCGCATCCCACCGTAAACAGTGCCACAGCATGGTCGAACAAATCCAGATTCAAATAAAGTCCCAGCAGATCCTGCGCACTGAAAAGTCCGAAAAAATTTATATATTTCAGTATAGTCACATCGCTGTTGGCAGGTATAAAACTGTAAAGCGCGAAGCTGCCCGCTAAAATCAACGCACAGATCAAAAACGCGGACGAGCTTTTGCGCATAACAACCGAAATCAGCATGACAAGCAGGCCGATGAGGAAACAGATAAGCCATTTCATCAAAAGAAAAACGAGCAAAAAAGTTCCGACAGAAATACGCATAGAACTTCCCATAAACGCTCCGACGGACTGTATGCTTCTGGACAGATCGCCCAGCCCGACTGAAAAATTATAAAATAATATATTACCGCCGTAAAGCACCAGCGTGGCGCCTCCCGTTATAATCGCAAGCACCGTGATTTTTGCCGCCATTGTCTTTACTCGTCCGCCGGCGGTGGATTTCACGAGAGAAAACAGATTTTTGTTTTTTTCCTCATACACCATTATAAAGGAGAAAACAAACAAAAACAAAAACGCGAGACCGTCGGTAACCTGCGAAGAAACGGCTGACGTTACACCGTGCGAAACATCATATGTTATGACGGTATCTTCCATCCCGGCGTAATCTGACGCCGTTTTTTTTATGTTGTCGCCCGAAAAGCCGCCGGACGCGCCGCTTCCTGCGAAGATGGAAACGCCGGATAATGTATCCGACTTTTCTCTGATCTCTTTGAGATAATCCGGATATCCGGCAAGCCTAGCCATTTCCTCATTGAGCTTTTGAGAAAACGCCGCTTCCTGCATGAGCGTCTGCGTGTACCGCAAATATCCACCGGCCTCCCATTTAGACAAATAGCGGTTATATGCGTCCATATCCTGCTTTTTTATATTTTCCGCCATCGCGTCGCCCTGCTCATTTTGCCAGGATTCATAGCGTTTGACCTTTTCGACGGTTTCAATCCCCTTGATATCCTCAGCGTACCGCCGGACAAAATCCGGCCTTTCGTCGTTTGGCAGTCTTGCTAAATCCTGACGGAACAAACGGTATGCCTGAGACGGCGGGGTGGTTTCATCGGCCCTGCCCGAATACCAAAGAAAGAAGACGTTGAAAGTAAGCAGCGACGCAAGAATTACTATAAACATCCGGTGATCAAGTATTTTTTTAAGTTCATGAGGAAAAATTTTAAAAAACATGCATATCCTCCTCACCGAACAGCGTAAGATACACTTCCTCCATACTCTTTCCCGGAGCGTATTCCGTAACCAGCCGCGAAGGAGAACCCTGTGCGATCACATCACCTTTTTTCAGCAGAATGATTTCCT
The DNA here is from genome assembly GCA_003517915.1 of Oscillospiraceae bacterium. Lineage (GTDB taxonomy): Bacteria > Bacillota > Clostridia > Oscillospirales > Acutalibacteraceae > UBA8129. Next base: position 3,015 of record DOZQ01000133.1, read on the forward strand.
TCGCGATACTTTCTATATCCGAAACCACATGAGTAGCGACCAGCACCACTTTATGCTCGGCAATACGTGCAAGCATTTCACGCACGCGGATCCTCTCTTTGGGGTCAAGACCCGCTGTGGGCTCATCCATTATAAGCAGCTCCGGTTTGCCCAGCAGTGCCTGCGCGATCAGGATACGCTGCTTCATACCGCCGGAATAGGCCGAAAGCTTTTTGCTCAGTTCTCCGCTCAGATTGACGGCTGCTGCGGCGCGTTCTATTTCATCAGCCGTTTCTTTTTTTGGTATTTCTTTGAGCGCCGCCATATAGTCGAGAAAACGCCGCCCAGTGAACATATCGTAAAGACCTTGCTGCTGGGGCGCATAACCCAATACGCGGCGAAAATTCTTACCCAGTTTGCGGGTCTCCTCGCCTTTCCACAGCACATAGCCGCCATCAGGTAAAAGGTTATCGGTGATGATGTTCATCAGGGTGGACTTACCTGCGCCGTTCGGCCCTAAAAGCCCGTACACACCGGGATTCATTGACAGGGTGATCACGTTTAAAGCGACTGCCTTTTTGTATGACTTTTTAATATTGATCAGTTTCAGCATATGTAATCACCCCTATTCTTCAATAGGCAGGTAATTTGCATTGCCCGATAAATAATCCTCTTTTTTGATCAGCGAAAAAATCTCCGATTCAATATAGTCCTGCCAGACACCTACCCAGTCCACAAACTCCCTCGCCATTTTATAGCCGGAAGTCACCAGAAAATAATCTCCCCACTCGGCCATTATTTCGATCGGCGATTGATCTTCAATGCCAGAAAGATACAGGCCGACCTGCCCCGTTTCCCCGGTCGAAGGGTTTATAAAATAATTGTAAATTCCCTCTCCGTAAGGAGGGATACAGATAATCGTTCCCGCGTGAAAAGCCATGATTTCGGGAACAAACTCGGCATTTTGGGGCAAAGTGGATGTCTCGCCGCCGGAAAGGTCAATAGCATATATTTTTTTGTCCTCAGGCAGGGCGTAATATACAAAACCGTCACCAACCGTATATGCATAGGTGTCGCCGATCGACGCGATTTCTTTCGTGGATGCGTCCGTTGTATCATACGCGAAGAAAGTCAGTCTGCCGCCTTTTCGTTCGCTGAGGATGATTTTGGTTTCATGTGTGCCTGCGATTGTTTTGTCGGTTAAGTCCAAAACTATTTCCGCGCTGCCGTTTGTCAGGTCGATTTTTAAAAGCCTGCTGTTCAAGTCGCTTGCTGTTCCAAACTCAGCGCCTGTCTCCGCATCTTTTTCTACCGTCATGACCGAAACATCGGCGTAAAGTACGCCGCCGCCGAACACAAAATCTCTCAGCCATTCTATACCGGATTCAAGAGCATACAGCATGCGTTTATTCCGTCCGTCAAGATCGCTTTCAAATAGTCCCGGAACTATAGTCGTACCGTCCCTTGAACTGGCGTTTGAAAGCCGGTAAAGCTTGCCGTTCCATGTAAAAAGACCCTGTGCGCCGCGTCCGTTCATATAGGATGTACAGCTTTCATCGCCATGGGAGCAATCCGCTTTGCCGCATAGGTACACCTGCTTTTTCGTTTTATAGTCGATATACATCAGATTTTCATAATCATCGCCGGCATTAGCTGTAAAATGTGTATTTTTATAAAAATAAAAACCTTCATCTGTTCCATACCGTCCCATCATCTGGCTTACATGCTTAAGAGAACCGCCGCTCTCACCCGGTGTCTCGGGTTGCTCCGTTTTACTGCTGCCGGATTCTTCCGGCGAAGAGGAGGCTCCCGGTACTGAGCTGCTTCTTGTTCCGCTTTGTGCAAAGCTGCTGTTACTTTGCGGGAAACATCCTGCCAGCGATGCGCTCAGGCATAACACCAACATAATTGTTAGAAATTTTTTCATAAAAAAATCACTCTCCTTACAGATTGTAAGGAGAGTGTAATTTATAAAAGTCAACAAACCGTCAAAGAAGATTTTAATTAACAGACAGTTCAAATTTTACGGCGGCACCCCCGTCTTCACTGTTTTTCACCGTCAGCTTTCCGCCGTGCTTTCCGCATAAGACCGTACATATCGCAAGCCCCAAGCCCATATGTCCGTCTTTGCCGGACTCCCTGAAGAACGGTGTGCAGGCGGATTTCAGCGCCTGCTTTGAAAATCCGGATCCGTCATCCTGAACCGTTACCGATAACATGCCGTCTTTCACGCAAAAGCTGATTTCAATCTTTTCTTCCGCATACCGCAACGCGTTGGATACGACATTCTCCAGTACGCGAAGCAGTATGGCTTTATCCAGCAAACCGCGGGGAGACTCATCACAGCCGTAGCTCTCAACGGCAAGCTTCTTTCCGGCTTTATCCGCAAGTATCGCAATATCCCGCATGGCTTCCCCCATAGCCGAATCCAGGTCATACGGCAGCTTTTTGGGAACGATATCATCTAAGCTTTGGATATCACGCACACTGTCAACATA
>DOZQ01000133.1:5531-5906 GCA_003517915.1 Oscillospiraceae bacterium
GTTTTTTTGCAAATACTCGGTATAGCCTTCTATGACGGTGATCGGCGTTCTTAAATCATGGGCGAGCGAGGCGTTGAGGCGCTTGCGTTCCTCCATAACGGCCCACATGGATCGTTGGCTTTCGAGCACCGCCGACCGCATTTTTTCAAAGGCCGCGCAAAGCTTTCCCAACTCGTCCGGCCGGTCATAAGCAATTTCAAAATCCAGATTATTATCGGCGATTTTTTTTGCTCCATCCAAAAGTACGGTAAATGGAGGGCCTAATCTCTTTTTAAAAAACAGGGAGGAGCACAAAACAACTCCGGCCACCGCATAGAGGATTGGCATACCCACGCTCCCTGCCGACATGGCGTCATACAGAAGTTTTCTCTTTGG
>DOZQ01000133.1:5950-6157 GCA_003517915.1 Oscillospiraceae bacterium
GGTATAGGAATACGTACACCGTTTGCCCTTACCCGAGATATAGTTTCTTCCCCATTCTCTTCACCCGCCGTATACAAATGCAGCCACACCTCATCCGTTACGGGAACCAGCCAGTTTTTGACCGCCGTACAGCCCCATATAGTGAGCACAGACGCTGCCGTTACCGCCAGAACCATAATCAGAACCATGCCGGCAAATGTCTTTTTG
>DOZQ01000104.1:0-1446 GCA_003517915.1 Oscillospiraceae bacterium
TGGCCAGTAGATCGTTGGGATTTGTCTGTCCTCTGCATGTCTGGTTTTCATCTTTTTAACCTTGATGCGAGCGTACCCCACCGCCATGCCGGTCAGACCGGCGATCACAGTCAGCGCAACAATCACTATGACAGGAATCGTAAAGCCAAACCAGTGGGCTATATTGCTCGTGATGCACAATAATGCTGTCCAAAACGCACAGCTAAGCCCATAGACTCGGGGCAAGCGTTCCAGTCCCTTCACCGCCCAACTTTGCGGCTTGCCGCAATGGGGACATTTGTCTTTGATCTCAGGGGAGTATTCCTCCTTTTCCTCCGCGTTTTTTCGGGCGGACTGTATTGCTGTATTAAGCGCATTTTCCGCTCCCCGTCGCATCTGCTGTTTTTCCTCGTCTGATAGCTTCGCTAAGAGGTATTTAGTCTCTGTTGATTTCCCCTCAAATACGGCTGTTAGCTCTCCGCTGTTCTGATGGCACCGCTCACAGCGGAATTCATAGGGAATCTTTTGGCTAAGGGTTAATGTATGCTTTCTATATGATCCCATGCCTCGACTATCTCCTTTTTCATTTAAACACAACACTCAATTCTCAGCTAATTCTCCTTCACCACAGGTCATGTCAAATAAAGTGATATGTGTATCTGGTTCATGGTTGCCTCCTTTAAAGCGTGACGAGAAATATTTCATAGCTTTCGGAGCAAACCCTAACAGCTCAAGCGATTTGCACTCAAGAATATAGAAAAAGCGTTCTATACCGACTTTTGATATGAAAAACAATTCATTGTTCGTATACGCCGCTATAAAACCATAATCGAAAGCCCCATCTTTCCGCATATGTCCTAACACAAAGTAACTGTCTCTGGCCGCATCAAACTCAATATGATTTAGTTCAAGGCACTTTTCCTCTAAAAACTGCTGATTAACTAAACGAAAGCCAGATGTCTCATATATGGAAGGACATGAATGAGGATACGAGTGCGAACATGGGAAGTGCTGTTCAATGTTATAGAAAAGCTTGCCGTCTTTTGAAAAGCAAAAGCCATCATCCTGTGAGTGATCGACTTTTGAGAATCTGAATTTCTTTATTAGCATCATTTTCTCAAGTGAGTATACAGCAAGCTGACCGATTGTAGATTTAACGACAAGCATTTCATGCTCCGGACAAAACATCGGGTTGTAGGCATATTTCAAATCCTTGAATCGCGCAAGCTCCTTACCTGAAGCGTTGTGAACGTGTACTGTTTGACCGGTACAGCCGACCGTATACTTGTTATTTGAAATATAACCCCAATATTGAGGCATGTTGCAATCAACCTTTCTATAAAACAACCGCCTTTGTCTTACCGCCCCAAGCCCATGTTCCAATACATGACTACCCAACCAATGTTAACTCGGCATATATCTTCGTCATGTATATCAACAGTGCAATGCAGTGTGTTACAGTCCGGG
>DOZQ01000104.1:1473-2534 GCA_003517915.1 Oscillospiraceae bacterium
CGCCAAACCTCCTGTTTCTTCTGCCATTCGCGTATAGGAAACCTGCGCTCCAGGTACAGCGATATGCCTGTCTCCACGACCGCAAATGAAATACCGGTCAATACCGTGATCACGCTGAACTGCCCCAAAAGCGCGTGGATACCCATCACGTAGGCATTGGCGGCCGCGAAGTAGACAGCGAGGAATGAGGCGTACACGCCGCTCATAAGGCGGNNCGAGGCAGCATTTTCTCCTGACGCATAAGCGCCTTGTCACCAGAAAACATGGTGGTGGCGGGTGTGTTCATGGCCACGACGCCCCAAATCAGATTCTGCAGGATAGGCGTCTCGGTTGACATAAAGGCGAATACTCCGGCAGAGATAAAAATGCTCGCGGTGTTTATTAGCACGACTTTTTCCCGTGTTAATATCGCAAAGAAATAGTTCATACGTCGAAGAGGGTTATTTTTAACTCTGCTTTCCCTGTTGATCGCCAGGTGTTTTGCGTTAAATCCAGCCATCAAAATGCCGCTTATAAGCAGCATAACCGCAAGAGCCGCAAAGTTTTTAAGGGCGTTTCGTGAATACGTGAGAAGGATACACAGCCTCGCGACAAGGGATAAGGCCAGCGCCGCTAACACGAATCTTTTCTGATTTAAAGCCATCAGCAAAACGGTGTCCAGCAAGACGGCGCATAGCGAGCTGGGTATAAGGTAGGCGATAATGATGGCGGGCTCCCTTGAGAAAAACGTCACAGCTACAATCACGAACCCCAAACGCTCCAAAAGAAGGCTGAAATACTGCGCGAACACGAAGGAGAAAAACACCTCAGACTTTTTACAAGGGAGCATGAGGTATGCCTTAATTCTATCCGTAGTCGAGTATGTGAATATACTGTACAGCGTTGTCATAAAGGCGATGGACAGGCCGATATTCGACATGGCTGCCACACCCAGCATCAAGCCGGGATTGTTTGCGCGCCAGTAAAACGCCGCCGCAGCAAACAGCGCAAGAGCAATGGCGTATTTCCTAATTTTCTTTTTGGTTATAAAATCGTAAAGGAACAGTTTCGCTTTATTCATT
>DOZQ01000194.1:0-1317 GCA_003517915.1 Oscillospiraceae bacterium
TTCACCGCCTGCCTTATCCTCATGCCCGCCACGGCATAATTCTCCATTATATCATCGGGCGACACGGCCACAATCCATTCGGCGGCTTTAAGCTCATCCCACCCGGCGCTCGACGCGTCGCGGGACAAAACCTCCGATAAACCTTCCGCGGCCTGCCCGAAACAAAATACCTCTTTTACGCCGAGTTCCTTCTCTGCGTAATCCATTACCGCAAGCGCTTCTTCATTCGTATATCCGCAGGATATAGCCGCCGCGACACTCCCTGAGCCATACCGGTCATTAATGCTTTTAAACTTATCAGTGACATACGCTCCGGCCTGTTCCAAATCCGTCTGCTCAAGCTTGCCGCCACGGCGCAGCATCGGTACGCTCACGCGGGCGGCCTCCCCGCTGTCCCCAAAGCCGAAACGGCCTTTTTTGCAGAGCAGCCCGCCGTCCTTTTCACAGGGGAGCGCACGTAAAATCAATTCGCCTTTTGTGGTAAGCTCCATGCGGCACCCCACTGAGCAGAAGGGACAAACCGTCTCGGTCACATCCTCACTCAGCGGAGTCTGCTTTGCGGCCATCGTCTTTTCGGTTATCGCCCCCACCGGACAAACCGCCGCGCACATCCCGCAGGCAATGCAGTCGGTGTTTTCAAGCGGCTGTTCGAGCGCAGGCGTCACCGCCGTATCAAAGCCCCTGCCTAAAAGTCCCAGCGCGCAGGCTCCCACAGTTTCTTCGCAGATACGCACACACATGCCGCAAAGCACGCATTTTTCCGGCTCGCGGTTTATATTGGGATGGGTGGTTTCCGCTTTACGGCGGTGGATTTTACCGCCGTATTTACCCGGCCTCACCCGGTATTTATTCGCGTAATCTACTAAACGGCACTCAAAATAATCCATACAGCCGCATTCCAGACAGCGGGAGGCTTCCGCTTGCGCCTGCCGCTCTGTCATAACCGGAGCCACCTCGGCAAAATCCCGCCGGCGCTCACCCGCCGGACGCACGGGAGCCTCTATTCTCGGCTCTTTGGCACGGTCGGCAAAATCCTCCGCCGTTTTTTCAGATTTGACCAAAAACGGCGGCTCATAGCTCAGCGGCTCCCCGTTTAAATAACGCCCGGCCATTTCCGCCGCCTTTTTCGCCTCGCCTATGGCGGTTACCGCGATGTCCGCGCCGTTATTCGTCGCGTCGCCTGCCGCGAAAACTCCCTCTAGGTTTGTCAGGAAGTTCTGCTCACCGGCGGCTATAGTCCCCCATCCGGTCGTCTCCAAAGCCTCCAAGCCCGCAAGCGCCGGTTTTTGGCCTATGGCGGTTATAACCATATCGACC
>DOZQ01000194.1:1331-6009 GCA_003517915.1 Oscillospiraceae bacterium
TCCGGCTCGCCAAGCTCCATTATCTGCAAAGTTATGGATTTTACCTTGCCGTCTTCGCCGTCGACGCGAATCGGATTCGTCAGGTTCTTAAAAACCACGCCTTCCTCTTGCGCTTCTTCTATTTCCAAGGCTTCCGCCGGCATTTCATTTTTAGTGCGGCGATAGATATNNGCCGCCCCGAGCCGCACCGCCGTGCGGCAGGCGTCCATTGCGGTGTTTCCGCCGCCGACTACTGCCACCTTTTTGCCTGCAAGGCTCGGCCTTTCAAGCGCCGCGTTTCTCAGGAAATCTATGCCGCCGACCACGCCGTCCAGCTCCTCACCGGGACAGCGAAGCCCTGTGCTGCGCCACGCGCCCACGGCGACAATTACGGCGTCATGCTCCCCTCGCAGGGTTTCGAGCGTAATATCCCGCCCGATTTTCACTCCGGTTAAAAACCGCACCCCCATTTGTTCAATCAGGCTGATCTCTTTGTCTAAAAGCGCTTTGGGCAAACGGTACTCCGGTATGCCGTAGCGCAGCATGCCGCCCATCTCCGGCATGGCCTCAAACACGCTCACCTCGTGGCCCTCAGCCCTTAAAAAGCATGCTGCCGAAAGTCCGCCGGGGCCGCCGCCTATAACCGCGACACGCTTGCCAGACTCTTTTTCGGGCGCGGGAAATCCGGGCGTGTCCCCCGACAGTATAAACTCACCCGCGAACCGCTTTAAGGCCGCTATGGCGATCGGATGTTCCACTAATTGGCGGCGGCAGGCTTCCTCGCAGGGATGAGGGCAAACCATGCCGATAGAGGCCGGCAGCGGGATTTTATCCCGTATAAGCATTGCCGCCTGTTCATGCTCCCCGTTCGCTATAAGCCCGACATAACCCTGACAGTCGGTTCCGGCGGGACAGGCCAGCATGCAGGAAGCCCGGCAGTCGCCGGTGTGGTCGCTGAGCAGCAGCTCGAGCACCGAGCGGCGGTTTTCAAGCACACGTTCGGTGCCGGTGTGCAGTATCATCCCGTCGGAGGCCGCGACCGAGCAGGCGCGCAGCAGCTTACCGCTGCCATCGGCCTCCACCGCGCATATTCCGCACGCGCCGAACGCCTCGATTCTTTCGTCATGGCAGAGCGTCGGGATATCTATGCCGTTCTCACAGGCTATATCCAGAATTGTCTGGCCCTCACTGCCCGTGAGCTTTTTGCCGTCTATAGTCAAACTGATTTTTTTCATCATATCTATCCCTGCCCCCTAATCAATCGCGACCGCGTCAAAGCGGCAGACCTCGGCGCATTTGCCGCATTTTATACATTTGTTCATATCGATTTTATGCGGGAGCTTTCTCTCGCCCGAAATCGCGTCCGCCGGGCATTTCCTCGCGCACAGGGTGCATCCGGTGCAGCGCTCGGCGTCGATCTCATAGCTCAGCAGCGCCTTGCAAGCGTGAGCCGTGCATTTTTTACGGTAGATATGATCCTCATATTCGTTTTTGAAATAGCGCAGGGTGGTAAGCACCGGATTAGGGGCAGTCTGGCCGAGCGCGCACAGCGCGCCGTTCTTTATTTCGTCCGCAAGCCCGGTAAGCTGTTCTATGTCCCCGTCTGCTCCCTTCCCGTCGCATATGCGCTCCATAATCTCGAGCATGCGCCGGGTGCCGATTCGGCAGTGGACGCACTTGCCGCAGCTTTCCCTGCAGGTAAAATCCAGAAAAAACCGAGCCATGTCCACCATGCAGGTGGTCTCGTCCATAACGACCATGCCGCCCGAGCCCATAATCGCGCCGGTCTCGGCCAGCGCGCGGTAGTCTATGAGAGTGTCACTAAGCTCCGCCGGGATACACCCGCCCGACGGGCCGCCCATCTGAACCGCTTTAAATGCCTTGCCGTCTTTTATCCCGCCGCCGACGCCGAAAATCACCTCGCGGATACTCCCGCCCATCGGTGCCTCGACAAGGCCGCCCTTCGCGATTTTACCGGTCAGCGCGAAAACCTTCGTACCCTTTGAGCTTTCGGTGCCCATAGCGGAAAACGCCGCCCCGCCGTTTCGCATTATCCAGGGGATGTTGGCGTAGGTTTCCACATTGTTTATATTGCTGGGCTTGCCCCAAAAACCCTTTTGCGCCGGAAACGGGGGCTTCAGGCGCGGCATTCCCCTTTCGCCCTCGAGCGAGGCGATAAGCGCGGTTTCCTCCCCGCAGACAAACGCGCCCGCCCCCGCCTTAATGCGCAAATTAAACGAAAAACCGCCGCCGAATATGTTCTTTCCCAAAAACCCGCGTTCTTTTGCCTGCCCTATCGCCTTTTCGAGCCGCTCGATAGCCAATGGATATTCCGCGCGGACATATACGACGCCTTCATCCGAGCCTATGGCGTACGCGGCTATCAGCATCCCCTCAATAACGGCGTGCGGGTCGCCTTCTATAAGGGCGCGATCCATAAACGCACCGGGATCGCCCTCGTCCGCGTTGCATATGACATATTTTTTCTCCCCGGCGGAGGCTCTGGCCGCGTTCCATTTAAACCATGTCGGAAAGCCCGCGCCGCCCCGGCCGCCTATTCCCGATATCTTAACTTCTTCTATGACCCGCTCGGGAGTCATCTCCCCTATGCATTTGCGAGCCGCCGCATAGCCGTCCTGCGCAAGATATTCGTCTATGCTTTCGGGATTTATTATCCCGCAGTTTTTAAGCGCGACCCGGCTTTGGGATTTAAGCCCGGCGGCGTCCTCATCCGCTATGGCGTATTCCTCGGCGCGGTTTTGCTCTCCCGCGGCCGATTTAAGTATCTCACCGGCGGCTTCGGCGTTCACCTTGACATAGGTGCGAACAAAGCCGTCATCCTCAATAATGTTTACTATCGGCTCAAGATAACACATGCCGACACAGCCGGTCGCGGTGACCGGGCAGTCAAGCTGTTTTTCACTAGCGCCGCTTTTCAGCAGCTCGAAAATCTCAAGGGCGCCCGCGGCGATTCCGCAGCTGCCTTTTCCCACCGTTATTCTCATTCGGCCTCCTCCTTTTCTATTTCTTTCAGGATCTTGGCCACACTCTTACCTGTCAGCGCACCATAGGTCTTATCCCCTATCATCATCACCGGCGACAGGCTGCAGCAGCCGAGACACGCGACATTGTTGTAAGAAAACAGCCCGTCTTTTGAGATTTCGCCTTCCTCCACACCCAGATATTCGCGCACCGCCCTTTCGATCTCGGCCGAGCCGTTGACATGGCAGGCCGTGCCCTGACAGATAAGAATCAGGTGCTTGCCCGCAGGCTTCGTTCGGAACTGGGTATAAAACGAGACGACCCCCATCACCTTAGCGGGGGCAACTCCCAGCCTTCGCGCGATGTACGCCAAAAGGTCGGCCGGCAGATAACCGTACAGCTCCTGCGCCTTTTGCAGCACCGTGATAAGGCTGCCCTGCACACCGGAATACGCCTCAAGCACCGGCAAAAGCGGCGAAATGTCAATCGCGGCATCGGCGAATTTTGGGATCATCTCCGTTTGGCATTTACATTCCATATTAAAACACCTGCTTTCTAAAATATTGATATCAGGGTCTATAGTAAATAGGTTTTGCAGGGAACGACACAGGGAGCGTTCCCTGCTATTCTAAAATCCCTTCCGGGTCAAGCAGTTCTTTGTATTTTTCCTCCGAGTCTTCTTTCCAACCTATCAAAAACGCCTGTAATTCGCCTATTTCACAAATGTCAATATCATCCCAGACAACCAACATAATATCGTTCGGGAAATATTCTTCGGCCAGTTTAATCTTATATTCCTCCAGATTATATAAATCTTCGGCGCCGAACAGATGCAATATCTCATGGGCGTAAGTAGTCGCGGTGGTTTCAAATACATTATCCTCAGTGTCATACCAGGATGTAAACGTTACGCAGATTTCAAAATTGTAAATAAAGAAGGGATCCGGCATAAAATATGTACTGTCCTCGTGTTCAAGAGGCATAGCAAAGGATCGGCCATTTTTATTCATATTGAAAATAACTCCAACATTTTCCGCCTGATACTTTGATATTATATCTACGAGTTTATGTTTTGAGTCTATTTCCGCTAATATATTGGCAAAAATATGAGTATCATAAAAAGTCTCATTCCCGATTTCACCTTCACTGCCGGATGTAATGACATAATCGACGCTGTAATCTATAAATAAATCCTCTTCGTCATATATTATCGAAAGAGGCTTTCCGTAAGGCTCCGCCTCTTTCTCGAGATAAGCTTCGGTTTCGCGGAGCAGTTCCCTTACCTTTTGCTTTTCCGTTTCTTCAAAGGAGGATTCGCCGTCGGATAAGAATATATTAAAAAAAATACATTTTCCAGTAAGCGATCTTGCGGAACCGATCTGCATGGTGCTATAATAAGGCCTTCTCTGCTTATACACCGCCGCCGCTAAAATGATGTCGGCCCTGGTCCTGCCCTCGGCCTCGGCTCTGGCCTTTGCCTCTGCCTCTTCGCGGTCGGCCACGGCGGATATCCGAGGCAAAAGCCCGGTTATGACGCCGCTTTCGGGTACGGCAAAATAAGCCACGATACCTGTTGAAACGCTCGCGGTAAACAAAAGGCCGAGGCAAAGCGGCAGTATAAGTATCAGAATAATTCTGCGCGGCATCACAGCCTCCTTTTCTGTTCTACAGCGTGAGCTGCTCTCCCGACTCCTCTTTCGCGGGCAGGCTGCCCGCC
>DOZQ01000066.1 GCA_003517915.1 Oscillospiraceae bacterium
GTTTTCAAGTGGTTTGGCTATATTATTCAAAGCCTTCCGGATAAACCCGCTCGCCGGCTATGAGCCTTTCCCAAAGCGGCGACATATCCCGCAGCCTTTTTACAATAGGCGGCAGCTTTTCGAGGATATAGCTTACGTTCTGCGCGGTGGTCTCATGCGACAAGGAAAGACGCAGTGACCCGTGCGCGATTTCATGCGGAAGTCCCAAAGCCAGCAGTACATGGCTGGGATCAAGCGAACCTGAGGTGCACGCCGACCCCGACGAGGCCATAATACCCTCCTGCTCGAGCGAAAGCAGCAGGGATTCGCCCTCTATGCCCTCAAAACAGAAGCTGGCGTTGCCGGGCAGTCTGTGCGACGCGTCGCCGTTGAGCCTTGAACGCTCTATGCGCAAAATACCTCTTATCAAGTCATCCCTTAGCGCCGATATCCGGGCGGCTTTGGTTTCAATGTTTTTGCAGGCGTCCTCGGCCGCCACGCCCAGCGCGACTATGCCTGCCGTGTTTTCGGTACCGGCCCTGCGCCCGCGTTCCTGCGCGCCGCCGTCGATAAAAATCTTAGGAACGACACCTTTTCGGATATACAGCGCGCCGACCCCCTTCGGACCATGGATCTTATGGGCGGAAAGTGACAGCATGTCTATATTCATGGCGGCAAGGTCAATCGGGATACTGCCGACCGCCTGCACCGCGTCGGTGTGGAAGACTATACCCCGCTGCTTACAAAACGCTCCGATTTCAGCAATCGGCTGAACCGTGCCTATTTCGTTGTTGGCAAACATTATGGTAACCAGACCGGTATCCTCGCGCAGGGCGTTTTTCAAATCCTCGAGGCGGATTATACCGTCGCGGTTTACGTTGACCAGAGTTATTTCATAGCCCTGCTTTTCTAGCGCTAAAAGGGAATGGAGCACAGCGTGGTGTTCAAACTGTGACGAAACAATATGCTTTCTGCCCTTATTAGCCATGGCAAGAGCCATGCCCTTGATTGCCCAGTTGTCCGACTCGGTTCCGCCCGAGGTGAAGTAAATCTCGTCGCTGCGGGAGTTCAGCGCGGCGGCAACTTGTTCCCTTGCGCGCGTGACCGCCGCCATTGCTTGCGCGCCCAGCCCGTAAAGGCTGGATGGATTCCCGTACCGCTCTTTAAGATAAGGCAGCATGGCTTCATATACCCGGTCAGATATTTTTGTGGTCGCCGCGTTGTCGGCATAAACAAACTTTTGCATTATTTGCATGATAACAAGGCCCCTCATAGCTGATGATTTTAGCTTTAGTTTTTGCAGCCAGACGCAAAATATGAATGATGAATTGCTACTTTATTTAATATATATCTTTTTACTAGGAATTTCAATAGCAAAGCGAAAAAAAGATTTTTTTGTCTTTTGCCACCGGATGATTTGATCATTGTTCACCCTTTGGCCGCGTCGGCGGCCGCAGCTGTAGCTAGAGCGTCGCAACGTTCGTTTTCGGGATGGCCGGCGTGGCCTTTTATCCAGACAAAGCGAACATCGTGCTGCTCGAGCAGACTCAGTATTTGCTGCCAGAGGTCGCTGTTGAGCGCCGGCTTCTTATCAGATTTTACCCAGCCGCGCGCTTTCCAGCCCGCTGCCCAGCCCTTCTCCACGGCGTTTACAAGATACTGCGAGTCGGTGTAAAGGGTGACGTCGCAGGACTCTTTAAGCAGGCTAAGACCCTTTATGGCGGCGGTCAGCTCCATGCGGTTGTTGGTGGTCTCCGCCTCGCCGCCCGACAGCTCTTTTATATGAGCGCCGTATTTTAAAATTACGCCGTAACCGCCCGGCCCGGGATTGCCGGAGCAGGCGCCGTCGGTAAAAATATCCACATGCTTTCTTTTCATGATACCGTCCTTGTTGCGAAAAGTAAAAGGTTGATATGCCTGTTAAATTACTGTATAGTGCATTGTAGCATGCCTTTTGGCATACTACAACAAAAACTCCACTTAAATTTCATAAAATGTTCATATCGCCGCATCATGCGAATAAACTATACGGGATATTATATAGACACAGAATAACAAGGGAGGCTAAAAAAATGAATGATTCTTTTGAAAATAAATCCAACTTGAACGGGTTTGACGAGGTTACCAGGAATGGACGCGAGCAGGATGACAGCATCCACACCAAAACCGCGCGTACGGAAAGGGCGGTTCCGCTTACCGAAATAAAACCGGAGTCTGTCTCGCCGCAGAGTGCCTACGGCGGGCAGAGCGATTATATCACCGAAAGCACCGAATATCATTTTAAGGGTACGCCATATGAAGAGAAAGAGACGCAGACGGCATATGGATACGAAAGCGCGGTAGCAAAAGAAAAAGAACCGGCTGCGGATCCGTACGGATACAATAGCGCGGGCACTGCGGCCCCGTCGGCTAATCCCCAATCAGCCCCTACGGCGAATGCAGGCAGCGGAAATATCTACGGTTATGACAAAACCGCGAACCAGAATACGGTCGGATACACAGGCTACGGCTATTACACAGGGGGCTACGGTTCTTATTCCGGACAGGGAACGGGACACTCATCTCAGGGTGGATACAGTACTTCTGGTTACGGCGCGGGCTACACAGGACAGCCGGCGGCTCCGGTAAGGGAGGGAACTCCCAAGGCCAAGAAAACCAAAAAGAGGTTTGGCGCGGCCACCGTGTTTATAAGCGGCCTGTGCACGGCAATAGTCGGAGGAATGCTGTCGGCGGCAATAATGTTTTACGGCGTTATGCCGGGCTACACCGCCGACAACGGCGTGAGCACTCCCACGCCGATGATAAATGTGGACACGAGCGCGAATTCAAACACCGAGGCCATAGCTCAGAAGGTCGGGCCGTCGGTGGTCGGAATAAGGACGACAGCCTCTTATGGCCTGAACTTTTTCGGCCAGCAGCAGGAATCCTCAGGAGAAGGCTCCGGGATAATTTATTCAGCTGACGGTTATATTGTCACGAACTACCATGTTATACAAGAAGCGACCGGATCGGGCGGCGTAGACGCCAAGGTCGAGGTTTTCTTAGCAGACGACGCCGAGACCGCCTTCCCGGCTACTGTGGTCGGCTATGACGCGACCGCCGATCTCGCGGTGATTAAAATTGAGAAAACCGGACTTACTCCCATTGAGCTTGGGGATTCTGACACTTTAAAGGTCGGGGAGCTTGCAGTTGCCATAGGCAATCCCGGCGGGCTGGATTTTATGGGCTCGGTAAGCGCCGGCATTATAAGCGGGCTCAACCGCACAATTCAGCTTGAAAACTCCGCGGGAACCGAAATGAATTTGATCCAGACCGACGCGGCCATCAACCCGGGCAATTCGGGCGGAGCGCTTGTCAATGTACAGGGACAGCTCATAGGGGTCAACAGCGCGAAGCTTGCGGCGGACGGATTTGAAGGCATGGGCTTTGCCATCCCCTCAAACAGCATGGTGGAGATATGCAAAAATATAATTGAAAATAAAGACGAGAAAAAACCCTATGTGGGCATTGAGGTCAGCACGCAGTACAACGAGGAAAATTTGACCGCAATGGGATATCCGGCCGGGCTGGTGGTCGCGAATGTGGTGGAAAATGGCCCCGCCGCGCAAGCCGGCATTCAGCGCAGCGATATCATTACCGAATTCAACGGAACCGAGGTCAAGACGTTTGACGCCTTCAACAGCCTGAAAAACAAATGCAAGGTTGGGGATACCGTGACGCTCAAGGTTTACCGCTTGGGGCAGTATTACGACGTGCCGCTTACCTTAGGCGAAACCGTATAGTATAGTCAAACCGATTACATTGTGGTTGTCTCATTTTTATGCAGTCCCCCCGGAACGAAAGCAGTTCCGGGGGGACTATAATTATGCCGGGGTTCGCGCCAGGCGAATATTTCCGCTTTAGGGATTGTCCGGCGCGTGAAAATCCGTTATAATAAATAAGAAAAATACGAGATATTGGGAGGGACAAATATGAACGCGTGGCATGATGTTCCGGAAAAAAGAATAAATCCGAGAGACTTTGAGGTGTGCATAGAGATAGAAAGCGGAAGCAAGGTCAAATATGAGATGGACAAGGAAACCGGCCTTATAAGGCTGGACAGAATCTTGCATACGTCGACCCATTATCCGGCTAATTACGGTTTTATTCCGCGTACCTACGCCGACGATTACGACCCGCTGGATGTGCTGGTGCTGTGCACCGAAAGCATTTACCCGCTTACTTTAGTGCGCTGTTATCCCATCGGAGTGATTTCAATGATCGACAACGGACGCAACGATGAGAAGATCATCGCGATTCCGTTTGAGGATCCGACCTATAATCATTATTTTGATATCCGCCAACTGCCGTCACATACCTTTGATGAGATGACCCATTTTTTCAGGGTTTATAAAGCGCTTGAAAACAAAGAGACGGCGGTCAATGAGGTGGAGGGAGTAGACGCGGCTATTAGAATAATCGAGCAGGCAATAGAAAGCTATAAAGAAAAGTTTGGGGAACTGTTAAATGGGAAATAAGGTTGACTTTGCGCGGGTTTATCGTTTAGAATAATATTATACGCATTATGTTAATACTTACTGAGGAGTTTAAATAAATGGATGAGAACAGACGTCTTTCATTACAGCGCTCAAACGAGCTTCATGCCTACGGCCAGGATTTTTTAAGCCGAAAAAAAAACATACCGCTTGGCCTGAATGAGCCTTATATGGGGCAATATGAGCTTATGAAAGCCAAAATATTAAAAGAGCTCGGGGGCAGCGGCGCCGACTGGGACGACTGGCAGTGGCAGATGCGAAACCGCATTGATTCCCACGAGCTGCTGGACAGGCTTATAACCCTTTCGGAAGAGGACAGGCGGGAAATAGATGACGTTTCACGCAAATACCGCTGGGCGATTACCCCCTATTATCTCGCGCTTATTGACCCTGAAAATTCCGCCGACGCTATTCGCGGCATGTCGGTTCCCTGCACTCAGGAGCTTGCTGAAAGCGGTCTGGCAGACCCGTCCGGCGAGGAAAATACGAACCCCGCCGGCATCATAACCCGGCGTTATCCCGACAGGCTTATACTCAACGTCACAAATTCCTGCTCCACCTTCTGCCGACACTGTCAGCGCAGGCGGAACATAGGGCAGACCGATACCGACGCGCATTCGGCCAAAATTGACGAATCTCTCGAATATATCCGGCAGAATACCGAACTGCGCGATATTCTTATCACCGGCGGCGATCCGCTTGTTTTATCGGACGATTTTATTGAGGATATAGTTGCCCGGGTTCGCGTCATCCCCCATGTGGAAATTATAAGAATCGGCTCAAGGACTCCAGTCACCATGCCGCAGAGAATCACGCCGGAGCTTGTGGGGCGGCTTAAAAAGTATCATCCCGTGTTTATGAACACGCAGTTTAACCATCCCCGAGAAATAACGCCGCAGTCCAAACGGGCTTGTGAGCTGCTTCGCGATAATGGATTTATGCTGGGCAACCAGATGGTTTTGCTGGGCGGTATAAACGACGACGAATATGTTGTGCGGCTGCTGAATCAGGAGCTTTTGAAAATCGGGGTAAGGCCGTATTATATGTTTTACGCGAAAAATGTCGTGGGGACGCTGCATTTCCGCACGTCGGTGCGCCGGGGCGTGGAAATTCTGGAGTATTTGCAGGGCAACACCTCCGGTATGGCCATCCCGCACTATATTGTCAGCGCGCCGGACGGGCTTGGGAAAATCCCGCTGGGGCCTGAATATATAGTCGGGGAGGACGACGAATATATTACCCTGCGCACCTGGGAAGATCGCGAGGTCAAGATCAAAAAATAAAGGTTGAGATGCCGTTATGCGGGTTATGCGAAAAATAAGAGATTATTTCAGAACCGACGATCCGGAAAGTAATTTCGGGTGGGCGCTTGCCGTGATTATTTTCATATACAGTGTCGGTTATTTGATAGGCATGGCGGCGGCACATCTGTTTTGACCGTTTGGCCGGGTTGTCCGCTTCGCGTGTGCACAAATAAAGTTCGGCGCAGCATTCCGGGTCTAGTTCTCCGCCCCTATGGGGCGTTCCATACAAGAATTAAAAGCCACCGGTTCATTCATGAACCGGTGGCTTTATGCTTATCAGGGATCATGCCTAAAAACGCCTATGGTGTTTTCCTCTTTACTATGAATCGGGGAATCTAAATGGGGTACAGGTATCCCTTTTTAGATTCTTTTACGTATCCTGCCGCAGCGCGTCGATGATGTTTTCTTTTTTGACCTTAGCGAAGGAATACGCCATTGTGCTAAACACGATGAGAAATACCGCCGCGACGCATATCAGCAGGTTGTAAAGCGGAAAGGAGTAGGGGAAATCCATGGCGCTAGTCACCGCCATATAAACCAGGTAACCGAAACCCAGCCCCAAAGGCAGGCCAAACAACAGCGCGCGCACCCCGTAGAAAATGCTTTCTAAACAGATCATCCGGCTGAAGCCGCCCGGCGTCATGCCGACCGATTTGAGCATGGCGAACTCCTTGCGCCTAAGCGAGATGTTGGTGGAGATGGTGTTGAAAACATTGGTTATGCCGATAAGGGTTATAAGCGCGATAAATCCGTAGGTGAAAACCGAGATGAGCAGAACCAGATTTTGCTGCGCCTGTAATATGCTTTCGATGTCGGTGACCATAATATCCGGAATGGAGTAGTTGTCCCTCAGCCTGTCAATTTCACCGGCAAGCGTTTTGCTGTCCTCGGACGTGAGGCAGACAGCCACGGTTCCGAATTCCGCGTCCGGGCTGAGCTTTTCCCTCAGCTCGTCCATCACCTCGTCTGAGACCACTAAATTCACTCCGCCTATATAATCAGCCGCGTGGGTCAGGCCCAGCGGTAATTTGTCGGTCAGAGCGCCGACCGTAACCCGCTGTGAAAGTCTGTCTTCGGTATCTGCGTCTGACACATCAATTTCCATATTCAGGTCAAACGGTTCACCTGCTCCGACAGACAAAAACTCATAGTCGACATACTTCTGCTGATCGGACGAGAAAGCCTGAACCGTGTTGATTAAAATACCCTTGGGATTTTGCACATCCATATAATCCGCCGCGTCAAGCCCAAGCTCGTCAAGATATTTCTCAAAGCCCTGCGGCGACAGCGAAACCAGACGGAAGAAGGCGAGGTAATCTCCGTTATTGTCGATATAATTTCCCATTACTTCCTTTGCCTTGCCGGTCAGCTTGTCGGGGGCAAGCGATATGCCGGAGTCTATATATCTGCCGATGCTATAATCCTCTATGCCGTCTAGACTCAGTACATCGTTTATAAATTCCTGCGACTGTTCATGTTTCAGGGGGAGCTGGCACTGGATATCGAAATTTACCTCGGAGTAATAAATTTCCGACGAGCGCTGTAATACACCGGTAAAAGAGGTGACGGTCATAAACAGAATGATGCTTATGCACAGCGATATTATGGTTGTGCGGTAACGGCGGCGGCTGCGTTTGAGCTGCTTTGTGGCAAGCTCGCCCTCAAACCCGAATATCCGCCGGATTATGCCGGAGGTTTTAACCTTTTTGGCCTTGAGCTTTATATCCTTTGCCTGACGTATGGCCTCTATAGCGGTCATTTTGCCCGCGCGCCGGGCCGGGATATAAGCCGAGATAAAAATCGTGACTACGGCAAGCGCCGCGGCGATAATAATACCGTAAGGAGAAACGACAAGGCCGAATTCCATTTCGCCAACAAATAAATCGTTCATGAGCGGCTTTATTAACTGAATTGTAACTCCCACGCCGAAAACTCCGGCTAAAATTCCCAGAGGTATGCCTATAGCGCTTATCACCAGCGCTTCAAAAAAGACAGAATTGCGTATCTGGCGTGGAGTGGAGCCTACGCTTGAGAGCATGCCGTATTCCCTCGAGCGCTCGCCGATTGAAATCGTAAACGCATTGTAGATAAGCGAAACCGAGCCGGCCATTATAATCAGGCTTAAAATCCCGACGACCGTGTAAAGGATGGTGTTGATATTGTCCTTGTCGCT
>DOZQ01000210.1:0-185 GCA_003517915.1 Oscillospiraceae bacterium
CGGGCACCTTTGAAAAAAGAGTGGGAGCCTACGCCGAGCCTGTTTAAAAGCTGTCGGGGCAGGCGCAGAACACGCACAAGGCAGAGCGGCAAGCGGAGTTTGCCAGCACTGCCGAGAGCGTGCGAGCCTTGCGGAGCAAGGCGAGGGGCGAAGCCCTGCGGCGCACTGCCCCGACTTGGATAAAA
>DOZQ01000210.1:192-5300 GCA_003517915.1 Oscillospiraceae bacterium
ACGCATTTCAGTATAACTGTCCAACCGTATTTTAGCAATGATTATTTCTAGGCAGTCTACCTCATCAGGACGCCGCCAATAAAAATTGAGAAGGGATTGTTCATATAAAATCATCCGTCTAATTTTGTTGATATTGAGGATTTAGACGGATGATTTTATTCTCTGCGAAGCGCGTCTACCGGACTGAGTTTTGCCGCCTTGAGCGCTGGATAAACTCCAAACAGCATACCAATTCCCATCGCGACGCCTATGCAGCTGATTAGTTGAGACGGTGATATTGGAATCGGGATCGAAATAAGCATAGAGCCTATTATAATCAGGATAATTCCGCCGGCGCATCCTATAATACTTCCAATAAGAGAAATCGCCGTTGCTTCAAGTAAAAACTCAAACAGTATATGACGCTTTTTCGCTCCTATGGATTTTTTAATTCCTATCTCCCTAGTGCGCTCATTGACCGAAACCAGCATTGCCGTCATTATCCCAAGTCCCGCCACCACAAGCGATATGCCTCCGATAACCGATAATACTGCAGTTACAATACCAAGAAGATTCCCCAATTTGTCACGCTGCTGCACAAGATTTTCGATTTTTGAGAATCCTGTGATCCCATTAGCCCTGTCCAGCTCCATCTCAATCATTTTAGTAGACAGATCCATGCTTTGGCCGCTCTTTATCTTAACGACTATTTGGGTTATTCCGCCGCCCATACCTGAAACCTTTTGCATGTTTGTATACGGAAGATAGATAAACGACGGGATATAATCTCCCATAAGCCCCTGTAAAATGCCGCTGTCTGCCGATGCGATCCCTACAATCTCATATTCTTCCTGCGTTTTGCCATAGGTCACCGAAATTTTTTTGCCGACAATATTTTCCCGCTTGTAAAAATCCATGGCGGTGTTTGCGTCAATAAGGCAGACATTTTTTGAATTGGAAATATCCCTGCTGTTAAGTCCTCTTCCATATTTTATATCGAATGAAATAATTTGCTTTACCCCAGCGTCTACTCCCCATATTATTGTGTCAAGATAAATCCCGTTTCCGGATACCTTGCCTGTGCCAGTAATAATTGGTACGGCCTGCGCAACGCATTCAAGGCCGCTTACCGTTTCCAGATCAGACTCAGACAGATAACTCTGACTTGTTTGACCTTGATTCGCCGAAATCATAACGCCGCCTATCCCAAGGCTGTCAAGCTCACTATTTACCGCCTGCGTTCCCGCGTCGCCTATTGCGTTTATAATGACGACAGAAGCCACCCCAATTGCTATGCTGATTATTGTAAGCGCGCTTCTGAAGCCCTTGCGGCGTAAGTTTTTAACAGATGAAAAGATAATATCCATCAAGCCGTTTATTCACCCCTAACCTTTATACGTAAATAATCGGCGGTATAGGCTCCTGGATTCAACATTAGAAAATCGCTGTACTGTAGCCCCGAAAGCACCTCGATTCCGTCGTCGCCTTCCCTGCCGGTTATAATATATTGCTTAAAGGCAAATCCGTTTTTTAAAATATAAACATACTGCCTGTTTTCTTCATCCTGCGCCACTGCCTCATACGGCACTATCATAATATCCTCGCCTATATCGGTGACAATCTCGACCTTTGCACTGTAGCCCGGCTTTATGCTTTCATCCGGATTATTGATATCGACCAGCGTTTCCACTGCCTTGCCCGGCATCCCCGTGCCCATTACCTCAGACGCTGTAGGATAAATCTTGGTAACTGTTCCCGAAAACTCTTTTCCCTTAAAGCCCGTTCCGCTTATGACCGCAGGCATATCCATTTCCACCTGTGATATAATATCCTCCCCTATTTCGGTTCTGACTCTCATCTGACTGCCGTCCATAATGGTTATAAGAGATTGATTTGCCGAATTAAGCGTATAGTCGGTAATTTTTGACTCAATAATTTTCCCGGACATCGGCGCCGTTATAGTTTTAGGCAATAAATTCATCTGTACGGCTTTCTGCTGTTTTATAATTTCATCAATTTGGCTTTGGATTTCTTCATATGTTGAGCCGGAAAGTCCCCTGTCGGATAAAATATCACGATACTCAGAAAGCATCTCAAGTTCTCCGGCGCCTCTGGCAATTGATTCCACAGTGGCGTCCCTATCCACCGTAAACAAGGGGTCTCCCTTTTCTACCTTATCCCCTACCTCAAAAAGTATTTCATCAATCATAACCGGCACATTCAGCATGATGACACTCATTTTACTGCCCTCAACGATTCCGTTGCTGGTTACGGTAGTTACAATGCTTCCGGCAAAAGGAGCCGTCTTATCAACCTTCGGTATCCCCTGCTCATATATCCCGGGAGCCAAGGCGGAACATGTAATGAGCGCGACGGTCACTATTAATAGGGTAATATATTTTTTCACCGGCAATTCCTCCGTATTCAGAGATGTAATTTTATTGTTGACAATCACCGCTGAGATTATACTTAATGAACTTCAAAACCGGAATGGTTTTCAGTATTATTGACTATATGAAAAAAATCTCAAATAAATAATAAGAATATTTTTATGACAAATAATAAAAATAACAAAGAGAGAAATGAAAAAGACGCAAAATCGGCCGCCAAATCGGCGGCCGTATCATTCGTGCTTTTAGAGCAATTTAATTTATTATAAGTTATTTTGCTATAACATTGGAGGGCGGTTATTATGAGCATGATCCCCTGTTCGAGAAACTGCGGATCACAGCGCGAGGGCTATTGCATGCTGGAGCAAGCCGGCAGCGTCACCAACACCGCGGGCGGATGTCCGCATTATGTAGCAGACAGCAAAAGTGACTCCGCGTCATTTCATCAAAACGGCGCAGGCCTGACGGATCGAACGCACCGCGTCGATATGAATTGATGCTCTGAGCCGGTCTGAAACGGATTTCAGATTGCCGCAGGGTATAATGCAGCGTGTCAATCCCATACGCGAGGCCTCGGACACTCTTTGTTCAATATGAGAAACCGCGCGAATTTCCCCGCCGAGTCCTATCTCCCCGAAGGCTATTACATCCTCGGGTATAACAAAATCCTTTAACCCGGATACAAGCGCCAAAGCGACGCTTAAATCGGCGGCCGTCTCATCCAGCTTTAAGCCGCCCACCACATTTATATAGGCGTCAAGATTTGAAAAATAATAACCAGCGCGTTTTTCAAGCACCGCTAGCAGCAGGTTGAAACGGTTATAATCCACTCCTGTCGCCATGCGCCGGGGATTACCGAAGCCGGTGGCGGTAACCAGCGCCTGCACCTCGGCTAAAATCGGTCGGCTCCCCTCCATCACACACGCGACACACGTACCCGAAACATCCTTCGGGCGGCCGCTAAGCAGAAGCATCGAAGGGTTTTCCACTTGATAAAGTCCCGAATCCCGCATTTCAAACACGCCGATTTCGTTGGTGGAGCCGTATCGGTTTTTTACCGCGCGCAAAATACGGTAACTGAGATTGCGCTCACCCTCAAAATACAAAACAGCGTCCACAATGTGTTCGAGTACCTTCGGTCCGGCTATCGCCCCGTCTTTATTGACATGACCCACCACAAAAATCGAGACATCCTCATTTTTGGCTATGCGCAGCAAAGCGTTTGTGCATTCCCTTACCTGCGTCACACTGCCCGGCGAAGAGGATATCTCCGCAAGGTTCATTGTCTGAATAGAATCGACCACGGCGATGTCGGGTTTATACACTCTTATATGTTCGATGATAGTGCCTATATCGGTTTCGGCCATTATCATCAGATTTTCGCTTTCTACTTTAAGCCTTGCGGCACGCAACCCTATTTGCCGGGCGGATTCTTCCCCCGATACATAAAGTATGCGGCAGCCCCGGCCCAAATAGTCGCAGATTTGAAGCATTATCGTCGATTTTCCTATACCCGGATCTCCGCCCAGAAGCACAAGAGAACCCTTTACAATACCTCCGCCTAAAACCCGGTCAAGCTCCGTAAGCCCAGTAAGATACCGCTGCTCCTCCGCCGAGTCGATATCGCCTAGCGCCATGGCACGCGCCGAATCTTTCTCGCGCGGTTCAAACGCTTTCTTCTCAGTCGGGGAAATAACCTCCTCCCGCATGGTGTTCCATTCGCCGCAGCCAGGACATTTTCCGCTCCATTTAGGACTTTGCGTCCCGCATTCCGTACATATATACGCCGTTTTCGTTTTTGCCATTTTCCCCCGTCCTTTATCTATATAGCAACCTTGCTATTTTAAATGCGGTGATTATACGCGCAATAGTCTATTATGCCGCAAAGCACCGCGAAGGCCATTTGATTTTGATATTCGTCTGTCACCAGCATGCTTTTCTCCTGCGGATTTGAAAGGAATCCGCATTCGACCAGCACCGCCGGAATCCGAGCGTTGTAGATAATATATACGTCTTCGGTGCACTTTCTTATCTCGCGCTCGTTTTCGTTTTGCAAAAGTGCCTTTACGCTGCTTTGTATAGCGTTCCCGAGCAGTTGGCTTTCCTCCACGTCTGGCGCGTAAAGAATCTGTGTGCCGTAATATTTACTCTGCGTAAAGGAATTTTGATGGATACTTATATAAACCGCCTCAGGATGGGAATTCATAATTTTAAGGCGGTTTTTTAAATCGGTTTCTTTTTTCTTGCGGGTACTGGTCGCGTCCTCGTTGTGAATGGAAATATCCTCTTCCCTTATCATAATGATCTCAAAGCCTGACGCTTTGGCAAGCTCTCTCAGCTTTAAGGCTATGTTAAGATTTATATCCTTTTCCACTACGTCACCGCTGACCGCGCCGCCGTCTACCCCGCCATGACCCGCGTCAATAATCACGAGCTGCTTGCCCTTCGTGCCGATATTTACGGGCTGTGCCCTGGTCATTATCTGAGCAGTATTATAAAAAGCCAACGCGCCTATAATCAGCACTAAAAGCAAAACCGCCAGCATACTTTTTTTCATATGTACTAACCCCTCCTCATTATAAAAAATATGCAAAGAGGAGAAATTTCATACTATCTATAGCAAGTCCAATTTCTCTAACGGGTGAGCATCGAATAGATCATCGCAACAATAATTCCCAGCAAGGCGCCCCCCAATACCTCCATCGGAGTGTGCCCTATAATTTCCTTGAGTTCCTTGTC
>DOZQ01000132.1:0-3216 GCA_003517915.1 Oscillospiraceae bacterium
CGGCCAGTCCACTTCTTTTAAAAACACTCTTTCAATCAAACTATTGATTAAAAAGTGAAGGAAGTGGTTTTTATGGAACTGATGATAGTGATTAAATTAATTATTGAATTGGTAAATTCAATTTTAACAATAATCAAAAATATCACGACGAACATAAAAAAATGATCCGCCCAAACCAGTCCAAGGTTGCGGATCATTTTTTTCGCAAATAACGGACTGACCGCCTCTTAAACGATCACTGTCCTCTGTTTTTATTATATCCCGGCGTTTTAAAATTGTCAATTGAATTTCGGAGGTTTTTATGTTTGTAGATACCGCGGATATCACGGTAAAGGCCGGAGACGGCGGAAACGGCGCGGTTTCATTTCACCGTGAAAAATATGTGGCGAACGGCGGCCCGGACGGCGGTGACGGCGGCAAGGGCGGCAATATCGTGTTTTTGGCGGACGACAATCTGTCAACACTGGCCGATTTCCGCTATAAGCGCAAATACCTTGCCGAAAACGGGGAAAACGGCAAGGCGTCGAACTGCTACGGAAAAGGCGGCAAGGATCTTGTAATCCGGGTACCGCGCGGCACCCTGCTCCGCGAAGCCGGAACAAGGCGGCTGATTATGGATATTTCCGGCAGCGAGCCTTTTATCGCCGCTAAAGGCGGCCGGGGCGGATGGGGCAACAGCCATTTCGCGACCCCCACCAGGCAGTGCCCGCGTTTCGCCAAGGAGGGTGCTCCGGGTGAGGAATATGAGCTGCGTCTCGAACTCAAGCTGCTTGCCGACGTGGGGCTTATAGGATATCCCAACGTGGGAAAATCCACCCTGATATCGGTTGTAAGTCAGGCTAAGCCCAAAATCGCGAACTATCATTTTACCACGCTTTCTCCGACACTGGGGGTTGTGAGGGTCGGCGCGGAAGCATCCTTTGTCATGGCGGATATCCCGGGGCTTATAGAGGGCGCCGGCGAGGGCGTCGGCCTGGGACACCGGTTTTTACGGCATGTTGAGCGCTGCCGTTTGCTTGTGCATCTTGTGGATGTAAGCGGCAGCGAGGGCCGCGACCCCATAGAGGATTTTGAGACGGTCAACGCCGAGCTGGCCGTTTACAGCGCCGAGCTGGCCTCCCGCCCTCAGATATTGGCCGCGAACAAGTGTGATCTGGCTTCTGACGAACAAATAGAGCGTCTGCGCGCATTCGCGAAGGAGCGCGGCATGGCCTTTTTCCCGATGAGCGCCGCCATAGCCGACGGAACGAAGCCGCTTGTAAACCACTTGGCGGCCGAGCTTGCAAAGCTTCCGCCTATGCCCGCCTACGAGCCGGATCCCCTGCCGGAAATCGACGAGCAGGCGTTGAGAGAACAATCCAGAGCATTTAATCTCAACGTAGAGGATGATCTGTTTATAATCGAAGCGCCGTGGCTTTTAAAGCTCATGTCGCGCATAAATCCCGACGATTATGAGTCGCTGCAATACTTCCAACGGGTACTCAAGCTCACCGGGATTCTGGACGCGCTTAAAGAAGCCGGGATAAGGCAGGGCGACACGGTGAGTATATACGACATCGAATTTGACTACATTCCTTGATCTGCGGTCTTTTTACGCTCTCGCTTTGTCAAAAAATCCTTGCAAATTCGAGCGGAAGGAGTATCTGTGATGGGGCGGCTGTACAATGAACCGGCGGATTTGCGCGCGCTGAGTCCTTTGACCCTTGCCTTTGTCGGTGATGCGGTTTTATCCCTGTTTATAAGGGAATATCTGGCCGTGAGCGCCAACCGGCCGGCAGGGGTATTGCACCGCATGTCGGTGGAATATGTCCGCGCGCCCGCGCAGGCGGATGCGGCCAAAAAAATCGCACCCTTTTTGAGCGAAGAGGAAACGGGGATTTTCAGGCGCGGCCGCAACGCCCACACCGGGCATACTCCGAAAAACGCCAGCACGGCGGATTATCACTCCGCGACAGGGCTTGAAGCGCTGATAGGCTATTTATATCTGCAAAACAAAACCGGGCGCATAAGGGAATTAATGGATATTATATACGGGGATACGCAGGGCAAACTATAATAACTATGTTTTGCGGGAGTGAACCCATGTGCGCAGGCTTCCCCTTAAAAAGCTGATCCCCGACGGGCTTTTGATGATTGCGGGCAGCGCGGTTTTCGCGGCGTCGGTGACGGTGTTTTCCGCGCCGAATGAAATAGCGCCGGGCGGACTAACCGGCATTGCCACAGTGCTGAACTATCTTTTTGCATGGCCGATAGGCACGGCTATTTTGATTATGAATATCCCGGTTTTTTTAATAGGGGCCGCCAAGCTGGGCATTAAATTTTTGGCGAAAACCCTGTTTGCCTCGGTGCTGGTATCGGTTTTCATAGATTTGTTCACCGCGCTGATTCCGGCTTATACCGGCAACCCCATGCTCGCCGCCATTTACGGCGGGCTTTTGTCGGGCACGGGGCTGGCATTGGTCTTTTTGCGCGGCGGAACCACCGGCGGCGCGGATATTGCCGCAAAGCTAATAAGCCTTAAATTCCCGCATATTTCGGTCGGGCGGATTTTTTTGATTCTGGATTTATGCGTGATTTTATTCGCGACCGCAGTGTACCGCAATGTTGAAAGCGGCCTTTACGCGATCATCTTCATTTTTGTCTCCTCACAGCTCGTTGACAGGATTTTATACGGTGCGGACAAGGGCAAGATAATGCTTGTGATTTCAGGCCGCAGCAAAGAAATCGCCGGCGAGATAATGTTAAAGCTGTCCAGGGGGGTTACGCTTTTAAAGGCGTCCGGAGCATATACCGGCGAGGACAAGCAGGTGCTGATGTGTGCGGTGCGCCTGAGCGAAACCGCCCGGCTGCACACCATAGTCAAATCACTCGACCGCGACGCGTTTATAATCGTTGCCGACGCGGGCGAAATCTCCGGCGAAGGATTTAAACCAATAGTGTAAATTTCCGCAGGGGTTGCCCTGTGTGGCCGCCCCTGCAACCTCGTAACATAAATAATAATCCGCCGGCCTGAGCCGGCGGATTATTATTTATATCTTTTTACTCTTCCATTTGCTTGCCCAAAAACGCGGCGGCAACCTGAGCCAGCTTGATATCCGCGTCCTCGGCGGTCGCTCCGGTTTCGGGAGCCATCATCACAACCGCGCCGGTAACATCCCCCGAGGAAATAATCGGGATAACCACACTGGCCGGACGGTCGAAGCCTTCAAGCGGCAC
>DOZQ01000132.1:3245-8526 GCA_003517915.1 Oscillospiraceae bacterium
GAAACACGGCGTTCGAGCACCTCTTTTTTGGAAATGCCCGCAACCGCTATGCAGTGGTCTTTGTCGCAGATTATAACCGGCAAGGATGTGCCTTTTCCCATTACTTCCGCATATTGTGTCGCGAACGGAGCCAATTCTCCTATCGGCGAATATTTTTTGAAGATCACTTCACCGTCGTTGTCCGTATAGATTTCCAGAGGATCTCCCTCGCGGATTCTCATAGTTCTGCGAATTTCTTTTGGGATAACGACCCGCCCCAAATCGTCAATTCTTCTTACAATTCCAGTGGCTTTCACTGAATCACACCTCCTGCAGAATCTTCTGCCCCATTTTCATACTGATATCTGATTGGGCAGTATGTTCGACCAACCAGATAGTAGTATTATCCGTCGTTTTTGCCATGATATACATTCCGGGGTCATACGGATGAAATTGGAAATCACGCCTGTAATTATTGTGCTCATGAGATGAGATTTATATAATTGGTTTATTTTTACAAAACAATGCCCCGGCGCAGCCAGTCAAAAAACCGCAAAACCCGAAAAAGGATGTTGCCTTCATCCTTTTTTCTGGTATTTTGCGTTTTTTATTGCCTGTTTTACTGTGACACGGACAGTCCTGCCGGAATAAAATAACAACAGAGAAGGGTATTAGGAACTGCCCTCCCCATATATAATTTATATATTTTTTCTAGCCGGTCCACCGTGCGCTCCGGCCGAAAACAGCATAACTGTACCTGCGGAGCGAAATCATTTTATAGCGGCGCCGCCAGGTATAAAGAAACTTTGCACGGAGAAATGGCGGTTAAGCATGTCAAGTTATAATCACACTCCCATATTTTTTTTGGGCGCCAATGCTCCCGGAGGGTTTGTTTCAAATTTTGACAGCCTTTACGGCATGGCGAAGGATTATAGGGTTTTTATTATCAAAGGCGGGCCGGGAACCGGAAAATCCGGCATTATGAAACGTATCGCCAGCGAGCTTTTGAAGGAGGATCCGTCGGTCACGCTGATTCCCTGCTCATCGGATCCCGCATCGCTGGACGGTGTGATTTTCCCGGGGCTCGGGGTCAGCGTCGCAGACGGGACGCCGCCGCACGCGCTTGAGCCCGGAGCTGTTGGAATATTTGATTCAATTGTAAACACCGGCGAATTTTTAGACACTAAAAAGCTTTACGCCCAGCGTAAAAATCTTCTGCCGCTAATAGAAGAAAACAAAGAGCTTATTTTAAGGGCGTCGCGTTATATTACGGCGGCCGGGTCGCTGCTGGGCGACAGCTTCCGCATAGCCATGAACTGCACCGACAGCGAAAAGGTTCTGCGCTGCGCCGCGTCGCTTTATAAAAAAGAGTTCCCCGGAGCCGGTAAAGCAGGCGCTCCCGGCCGGGAAATTTCCATGTTTTTAAGCGGTATCACTCCGGAGGGAATTGTATTTTTTGAAGAGTCACTGACGAATATGGCTAAAAAAATCTATGTGATTGAAGACCCTTACGGGGCATCCAGCCGGATGCTGCTTTCCGCCGTGAGGGCAATGGCGCTTGAAAACGGGCATGATATAATAGTATGCCCCTGTCCGATGGCGCCGGGCGAAAAAATTGACCATCTTATTATACCCGGGCTTTCGCTGGCGTTTTCCACCTCCAACCATTATCACGCCCTGCCGGAATATCATCAGCGCCTGCACGCCCGAAGATTCACCGAAACAGCCGCGCTGCGCGGCAAAAAGCAGCACCTTTCATTTAACAAAAAAGCCGTGAAGGAGCTGCTCTCGGGCGCGTGCGAGATTTTGGCGCAGGCTAAAGAAGTGCACGACGAGATTGAAGAATATTACATAGACGCTATGGATTTTACCGGCGTGGACGCCCTTGCCGGGAAGCTTATAAGGCAGATAAGGGATTTTTATTCTAACAAACGGTAGGCCGCTTGACAATTTGTGATAGGCAGTATAAAATAGAAACGGAAGGGATGCCGCGTATACGGTTAGCCCTGGGTAAGCGATATAAAAGTAACCGTTACCATTGAGCTGGGGCGGTTACTTTTTTGTTTGCGGATTTTTCTTTTAATGCGGTTGATTCTATGATACAATAATCACATCTTAAAATTACGGGAAGTGAGCGTATGCTTAAAATCAACCAGAATTATTTAAATCTTAAAGACAGCTACCTGTTTTCGACTGTGGCGAGAAAGGTTTCTGAATATACCTCAAAAAATCCCGGTAAACGGGTGATAAGAATGGGCATTGGGGACGTCACGCTGCCGCTGTGCGAAGCGGTCACCGAAGCCTTGCACACCGCGGTAGATGAAATGTCGGGAGCCGAAACCTTCCGCGGCTACGGCCCCGAGCAGGGCTATGATTTTCTGCGCGCGGCCATAAGGGATTATTACGCGCGGCGGGGCGTTGAGCTCGGTGAGGATGAGGTCTTTGTAAGCGACGGCGCAAAAAGCGACACCGGCAATATTCTCGATATATTCTCGCGTGAGAATACCGTGCTTATCCCAAATCCGGTTTACCCGGTTTATCTTGACACCAACATAATGGACGGCAGACAGATTAAATTCATGAACGCGGGCGAACATAACGGATTTTTGCCCCTGCCGGACGAATCCCTGAAAGCGGATATAATTTATCTGTGCTCGCCGAACAATCCGACCGGCGCGGTTTACGACCGCGAATCGCTTGGCAAATGGGTGGCTTTCGCCAAAGCAAACGGATCAATCATATTATTTGACGCGGCGTATGAGGCGTTTGTCTCCGACCCGAATTTGCCGCGCAGCATTTTTGAAATCGAGGGCGCGCGGGAGTGCGCCATAGAATTCGGCTCTCTTTCCAAAACAGCCGGATTCACAGGACTGCGCTGCGGTTACGTGGTGTTGCCGCGCACCGTAAAGTTTCAGGAAAAGGAACTGGGAGCCTTATGGCTGCGCCGCCAAACCACCAAATTCAACGGCACGGCCTACATCATTCAAAGGGCAGCGGCGGCGGTCTTTTCACCGGAAGGGCAGGAGCAGACCGGCAGACAGCTGGCCTATTACCGTGAGAACGCGGGCATTATAACACAGGCGCTCAGTGAACTTGGCGTTTGGCATACCGGCGGCGCGCATTCGCCTTACGTGTGGCTTAAATGCCCGGGCGGCATGAGCTCGTGGGATTATTTTGACTTTTTGCTCGAAAACGCGAATGTCGTGGGAACTCCGGGCGCGGGCTTCGGCAGCGGCGGCGAGGGATATTTCCGCCTGACCGCCTTCGGGGAAAAGCAGGCAACCATAGAAGCTATGCGGCGTGTTAAAGAGACATTTAGATGATTTTACAAATTATACATGACTGATACCGGTTCAAATAGTATACTAATAGCTGACAAAAAACTGCCTGAAAAGCATAAAAGAAGATGAACCGTTTATGAATGAGACCCGTAAAAAACCAAAAAAACCGAAATCCGTCGCGCGCTCAGCTATTTCCTGGATAATCACTCTGGGCGCGGCAGTATTGTTCGCGTTTTTAATCAGCCGGTTTGTGCTTGCGAACGCGTCGGTGATTTCCGGCTCAATGGAAGCCACGGTCATGACAGGCGACCGCGTGCTCTGCAACCGTCTGGCATACCTGAATTCAGGGCCCAAACGCTTTGATATCATTTTCTTTGAATTTGACGAAGAAGAGAAGCCTTCGAATTATCTTAAGCGCGTGGTGGGTCTGCCGGGCGAAAAGGTGGAAATAAAAGACGGTAAGGTTTATATAGACGACTCTGAAAATCCTCTGCCCGATGAATTCGTAAACGGTGTACCTCATGGGGATTACGGCCCGTTTAACGTGCCTGAGGATCATTATTTTCTTTTGGGAGACAACCGCAACCTCTCGTTTGACTCCAAGGACTGGCAAAACCCTTATATAGCGCGCGAAAAAATCATAGGCAAGGCGTTTTTTACCTATTATCCGAAATTCAAGGCGCTGTCGGACTATAAATTGGAATAACATAAGCAAGGAGCGGCTGAAATGAAAAAATCATCACTCATTTTGGATACTATCGAAACCATCCGCACCCGATATTCCTGCCGGGCGTTTTCGGGCGAAATGCCGTCTGATGAAGCCCTGCGGATTATTGCGGAAGCCGCCGTTCAGGCTCCCAGTGGAATAAACCGCCAGCTTTGGCGGGTAATTGTCGTAAAGAACAAAGAACTGCTTTATGACCTGGAGGCCGAGGGGCTTCGTAATCTGGCGGCCTTGCCGGACAATTCTATGTATGAGCGTATCATGTCGCGGGGCGGCAAGCTGTATTATAATGCGCCATGCATGATAGTCGTTCCCGTGGGTAAAGCCGAAACCGCAGGCGCGGAGCTTTTTGACTGCGGCATTGTAGCGGAGAACATCGCGCTGGCCGCGGCGTCTTTGGGCATAAACAGCCTGATTTGCGGATTGTCCGCCTTCTCGTTTGCGGGCGAAAGACGCGAAGAATTTAGCCGGCGGCTTGGGTTCCCGGACGGATATGAAATCGGAATAGCCGTGCTGCTAGGCTACGCCGCTAATCCCGGCGGCACGCCCCATGTTCCGGATATGAGCAAAATCACAGTTATCGAATAGCCGGAAGGGGAATATTAAGAATGTTTGAAGGATTTTCTCAGCGCACAATCGACTTTATGTGGAATCTCCGTTTCAATAACAACAGACCCTGGTTTTTGGAACATAAAGATGAATTCATACGCGACTTTCAGACTCCCATGAAAACGCTTGGGCTGGAGGTGTTTGAGCGTATAAACGAAACCTTTGGCGACCGGGGCTTTATCCACAAATTGTCGAGGATATACAAAGACGCCAGACGGGTAAAAGGCGGGGAGTTTTACAGGACGAACCTTTGGTTCTCGGTAGAGCGACCAAGCGAGGAATGGACTTCTTCGCCGGTGTTTTGGTTTGATCTCAGCCCCGAAAATTGGAGCTACGGTCTGGGGTATTACATGGCTCGCGCGGAAACAATGGCGAAGCTTCGCGCGCGGATCGATAAAAACCCGAAAGCCTTTGAAAAAACAGTCTCTCTGCTTGAGGGGCAAAATGAGTTTGTGCTTGAGGGACAGGAGTATGTGCGCAAAAAAGAAGCCCCGACCCCAAAAACGGCGGCGTGGTACAACAGAAAATCTGTCTCGCTGACACATACCCAGCCAAACGGAGACGAACTCTTTTCTCCGGGACTGGCGGACCGTATTGTGCAGGGATATACCTTTTTGATGCCGCTGTACGATTATTTCATCACACTGGATTCAGATCCAAGCGTGCCTACCCGGAGCCGCGAAAAATG
>DOZQ01000132.1:8563-10138 GCA_003517915.1 Oscillospiraceae bacterium
CCGGAATGAACCGTATGCCCCAGCGCAGCCGGTTTAAATAAAGGAGGAAAAATCAAAATGAACAATTTCACATTTTACAGTCCGACTTATTTTGTGTTCGGAAAGGGCACACAGCATGAAGCGGGGCATTATGTAAAACGTTTCGGCGGCAGCAAGGTGCTTATTCATTTTGGAGGCGGCAGCGTCAAACGCACGGGGCTTTATGACGACATCTGCCGCTCGCTCGAAAAGCACGGCATCGAATATATATCTCTGGGCGGGGCGCAGCCAAATCCCCGGTCAGGGCTTGTGTATGAGGGCATTGAGCTTTGCCGCAAAGAAAAGGTGGATTTTGTGCTGGCGGTCGGCGGCGGCAGCACCATCGACTCCGCTAAGGCAATTGCCGCGGGTACGGTATACGACGGCGATTTCTGGGATTTTTACGAGGGCAAGCCTGTAGAAAAGGCTCTGCCGATAGCTACGGTTCTGACCATTCCCGCCGCCGGGAGCGAGGGCTCACCCGACAGCGTTATCACCCATGAGGACGGAATGCGCAAGCGCGGCGCCACCGGCGAGGCCTACAGGCCGATTTTTTCAATTTTGAACCCCGAGCTTACCTTTACACTGCCGAAATATCAAATCGCGTGCGGCGTTTGCGATATCATGGCGCATGTGCTTGAGCGCTATTTTACCCCCACCGAGGATGTGGAAACCACCGACCGGCTGTGCGAGGCGCTACTCTGCGCTTTAATTGAGGAAGCTCCCAAGGCGGTGGCCAATCCCGAGGATTACGGCGCTCAGGCAAACATAATGTGGGCAGGCATGGTTGCCCACAATAATATTGTCGGTGTTGGCAGGCGGCAGGACTGGTCTACCCACAACATAGAGCACGAGCTTTCCGCGCTTTACGACTGCGCTCACGGAGCGGGGCTGGCGGTTATTTTCCCGGTATGGATGCAGTATGTGATGAAAAACGACGTCATGCGCTTTGTCCAGCTGGCCTCAAGGGTGTTCGGTATCTCGGTGAATTTTCATAATCCTGAGGAGACGGCTCTGCGCATGATCGAGCGCCTAAAGCAGTTTTGGAGCAGCCTTGGTCTGCCCGTCAGCTTTAAAGAGGTAGGCGCGAAGGCAGAGGACATAGATTTTATGGCGGAGCATATCAGCTACGAAGACGACGGCTGCATAGGCGGATTTATGCGGCTGAACGCCGAGAGGGTAAAGGAAATTTACCGTCTGGCACTGTAATCTTCTTGTTTAGCGATGTTTTAGCAATAAACCCGCAGGCGGCCAATGGCCACCTGCGGGTTTATTGCTATATTGGTGATTATGTGCTGTATGCAATCCGCAAATTGTATAGCCAAACCACTTAAAATAAGACACGTCTTTTCGTTCTATTTTATGTTTGCCCGCGTTATCCTCCTTGCTTTACGCCAGTAAAGCTGCGTCGTCNNCCTGTGCCACATTTCAAGTGGTTTAACTATAAAGGGCATATTATGACCCTGAACGTTTTATTTTAACGGAATATATAAAAGACATTACTAGCATTATAATAACGCAGCCTACCGCACTCCATGTCATAACAGGTTTTGATAA
>DOZQ01000132.1:10150-11005 GCA_003517915.1 Oscillospiraceae bacterium
AAGCAGATTTGTTATAAATTGAGTGGTCATATATAGCTTTCGGTTTGGGTCATCCTTCTTTATTTTACTCATAAAAAGATAGCCTGGCTCTATTCCATAAATAGAAGTCGTCGTTCGGCCAGACAATGCGGCAACAGCAAGATAAGCAGAAAATGCAGCGGCTAAATATAAAACGATATTCACCTGGCAACATCCCCTAATATAAATTCGCGGCTGCGTTCGCTCGTTACAGGCTTACGTACATAACGTTTCTACTCTTTTTGGGTCGGATGTGACGTAAACGGTTTTGAACCGGTCGTAGGTCACCATCCCCGGCTTGCCGCCGGGCAGCTTTTTAACTCTGCGCACGGCGGTGTAATCCACCGGAACAGGCACACCTTCCGGCGCTTTCGAAAAGGCGGCCGCGACCTCGGCCGCGCTCACAATGTCCTGCTCGGAGGCCTGTTTTCCTCCCGTGCGCAAAATCACATGCGAGCCGGGCAGATTCTTAACATGCAGCCAGATATCCTCTTTATCGGCCAGGCGCAGGGTCAGCTCGTCGTTTTGTCGGTTGTTGCGTCCGCATAAAATCACGAGCCCGCCGCCGGTCACAAATTTTCTCGGCGGCAGTGACGCCGGCTTTTTGGGAATTCTGCCCCCCTTTTTGCCGGTTTGCTTTTTGCCTTTTAAATAGCCCTGCTCGGTAAGCTCGAGGCGTATCTCCGCCGTTTCCCGTTCCCCCGACGCTAAAGACAGCGCGTGGGCTACCGATTCTAGATAGACTTCCTCTCTTTCGGCCAGGGCGATTTGTTCGGTAAGTATGCGCTCTGCGGTTTGCGCTTTGCGGTAATTCTTAAAATATTTCTGCGCGTTTTG
>DOZQ01000132.1:11031-11166 GCA_003517915.1 Oscillospiraceae bacterium
GTACATCCGGCGGAACCCTTTTCGATTACCCCTAGATTGGCGTTTATCAGCTCGCCGTAAATTCTCAGGCGTTCACGGCCGGCGCACTGTTTCAGCTCCTGCTTTTGAATATGGATTTTTCTCACCGTGCGTTCG
>DOZQ01000152.1 GCA_003517915.1 Oscillospiraceae bacterium
CCGTGCTGACCGAGCGCGGGGCCGACGGGCGGCGCCGGAGTGGCCTTTCCCGCAGGGATTTGGAGCTTAATGTAACCCGTGATTTTCTGAGCCATGTTTGCACCTCCATAATAACGTGGTAAACGGCGGAACGGCTCTGCCGCTCCTCCCACACACAGCCCGAAACCGGACTGCGTATAAATAACGGGGGAAACCCGCTAAGTATTTGGACTACACGACGCTTTCAACCTGGTCAAGCTCCAGCTCAACAGGTGTTTCGCGCCCAAACATCGAAATGGTGAGCATAACGAAGTTTTTGTCGGTGTCCAGTTTGTCTACAACGCCGACAAACCCTTCAAGCGGGCCGTCGATTATGCGGACACTGTCGCCGGGACTGTAGGTGACCTCGACCGTTTTTTTGTCGACACCAAGCGCTTCAACCTCTTTTTCGGTCAAAGGAACCGGGCTTGAGGAAGGCCCGACAAAGCCGGTAACGCCCCTCGTGTTACGTACGACGTACCAGGAATCGTCGGTGACAATCATCTTCACCAAAACATATCCCGGGAAAATCTTTCGCTCTACTTCCCGTTTTTTGTTGTCCTTGATCTCGGTGACCGTTTCGGTCGGAACCTTGATCTCAAAAATTAAATCGTGAAGCTTTCTATTCTCTACAAGCTTCTCAAGATTCTTTGCAACCTTGTTTTCATAACCCGAGTAAGTGTGCACAACATACCATTTTGCGTCTTCTGACAATAATATCAACTCCATGGTAACCCGGTCTGAGCCAGCCGGATTATGATGTTTTACATTACAGGGTTAAAGGTCAATTTGAAGAGCCAAGCTTAAAAGCCGCGCCAAGCCGAAATCCAGCGCCCAGATAAAGCCGCCTAGCACAAGACACATAACAAGCACGATGATGGTGTTGCGGATGGTTGTTTTGCGCGACGGCCAGACAATTTTCTTAATCTCGCTTTTGTAATCCCTGAAAAATTTCTTGATTTTCTGGAAAAGCGGGAGTTTGTCATGCTGTTTGCTGTAGATATAGTCGGCGACAAAAATAGAGACAAGCGTTATAATAAAAGTCGCGAGCATGACGAAAAGGCTTATCCAATAAAAGCTGGTGTACTGAATATTCTCCACTGAGGGGATGGGAACATAGTCGACGCGAAGCCGCGGTTCAACGGTAAAAATCGCGATGTGGACGCACAGGGAAAGGATGGAAAAAACCACGGCACCCCATGCGCTTCGTCTCCATTTAAAAGAAAGAAGACTCAGAAGAAGGGTAATTGCTGTGAGTACAAACGCGAAAGAAAAATAAAGAGACACCTGCGTTTTGTACTCGACTCCGGCGACGGTTTTGGTCGCGCCGAAGGCCAGTTCGGAACCGGTTGCGTTTACCACCTCGCCGCCTGGAATGGTGATGTTAGCGAAGCTGAAAAAGAAAAGAACAAGTGCGGCTGCGGCCAATGCTACGGCCAGTATTTGTGTTCCAAGTTTTGCTGCTTTCATTTTTCTCCCCCTTATTTCGTTTCTTTGTGGAGAGTGTGTTTTCTGCAAAATCTACAATACTTGTTCATTTCAAGCCTGTCCGGATCGTTCTTTTTGTTTTTAGACTTGTTGTAGTTTCGCTGCTTGCATTCCGTGCAAGCCAGGGTTATTTTGACTCTCATAACGGCACCTCCCGGTTTACGGAAAAATTTAGCCTCCCTCGCGAGCTTTTTTAAGGTTATATTCTATCTGTTCTAAAAATGGGGTACAAAAACATCAAAAGAAAAAGATAAAATACAAACAAAAAAAAAGACCCTTTCAGAGGTAATAATACTATATCATATATGTGGCAGAGTGGTCAAGGTTTTTTTGAGAAAAATCAAAGCTTTTTTAGATCATTCATGTTGAGATTCGATAAAGAGCTCCGATAAACGCGCGAAATCCTCCATGCGAAGTTTTTCCGCCCTTTCGCTCAGAGGAATATCCGCCTGAGAAAGAAGCTTTGAAATCAGTTCTTTTGAAACGCCCAATCCGGCGGAAAGCGAGTTGAGAATGGTTTTTCTGCGCTGCGAAAAGGCCGATTTTACAATGCGGAAAAACAGGGCCTCATCCCTAACCGAGACGGGAGGAGTATTTAAAATATTGAATTTTATCACGGAGCTGTCCACGTTCGGGGAAGGAAAAAAAGACTCTCTGGATACATCAAATAGAATTTCGGGGCGGCTGTAGTAACGAACCGCATGAGTTATCGCTCCCGAAGCGCGGCTGCCGGGTTCGGCGCACAATCTGTCAGCGGCCTCTTTTTGAACCATTACAGTTATGGAATCAATCGGCAGCCGGCTTTCAAGCAGACGCATAATGATAGGGGAGGTGATATAATAGGGGAGATTGGCGCACACTGACACTTTTAAATTTTCAAAGTGTTGTTGAATAAGCCTAGAAATATCAAGCTTTAACGCGTCTCCGAATACTATCTCTATATTATTAAATTCACTCAAGGTCTTGTTTAAGATCGGGCGCAGGCGTTCATCTAATTCAATGGTTACTACCTTCTCAGCGGTTTTAGCCAGTTCCGCAGTCAGAACGCCAAGGCCAGGGCCTATTTCCAGTATGCCTACTCCCACCCCTGCACCGGAATGCTTTGCCATTGCAGGGCAGATCGAAGGATTTGTTAAAAAATTCTGGCCTTTTCTTTTTGAGAGATAAAAGTCATAGCTTTCGCAAAGAGCTTTTATGGTTTTGTAATCGGTCAGGTCATATTTCATTTTTTATTCCTCGTCATACATAGTTAGAGTAAGTATTATTATCTAAGCTTATGTTATTTTGCTTGCAATCTTATTTATAATAAGATAATATAAATAAAACACAATTCATTTGTTTTGTCAACCGGCTGCGCTGGGGCATTCGCTTCGCGTTCGCACGGATAAAATTTGGCACAGCGTTTCGGATCTGATTCCCCGCCCCTTGGGGTGCTCAAAATTACACGCGTAGCGTGTTAGGGCTAATATCCTACCAAGGGTTCTGCGGCGAGGAATTTTATTAAGGCAGATAGGAGCATGGCATGGTTAGGACTGATAAAGAAAATTACTATCTTGATATAGCACAGACGGTTTGCGAACGCAGCACTTGTTTACGAAAGCATTACGGTGCGATTATTGTTAAAAATGATCAGATTATCGCGACGGGATATAACGGAGCGCCTCGCGGCAGAAAAAACTGTATTGATATGAATTCATGCATTCGGGAGGAACTGGAAATCCCGAGGGGAGAGCGATATGAATTGTGCCGCGCTGTCCACGCGGAAGCAAACTGTATAATCAATGCATCAAGAAATGATATGATAGGCAGCACGCTTTATCTTGTGGGGAAGGACGCTCTGGGTGAATTAATCCCGGATTCAAGTTCTTGTGCCATGTGTAAAAAAATGATTATAAATGCCGGGATTGACAAAGTTATTGTCAGAACGGGTAAAAATACATATTCAACTGTTATTGTTAGAGATTGGGTTTTTAGAGACGAGTCGATCGAAGGGAAATTTGGATATTGATTTCTCAAAGATTATTATTATTTAAATATTTTAAATTTTAGTTTAGTTTCGCTTGCAGTTGCTGGAGTTTTATGTTAGAATATCATTTGCAATTTATCCGGGTGTGGCGAAGTTTGGTATCGCGCTTGAATGGGGTTCAAGAGGCCGCAGGTTCGACTCCTGTCACTCGGACCATGTTAATACGACACGAATGATATAATCTCATTCGGCAGAAAACCCGCTGCTTAGCGGGTTTTTGCTTTGTGCAACCCAGTACAACCCCTCCGTGAAGGCAGTTTTGCCGTGACTACATCCGATTCCGTATGAGTAGCTCCGCACCCAGCATCGGGACT
>DOZQ01000213.1:0-1817 GCA_003517915.1 Oscillospiraceae bacterium
CGATGGAAAACCACGCCGGGCGCGACGAGGTAAAATACATAAAACCCACCGGCGTCTATATCGCCATGCGGGAAAGCTCCACCCTCGGCGAAAGATATATGTACGCGTCGGTAAAAGCCGGGGACGGGAATATTTTGCGGCTCGCCTACAGCTATTCGGGATTTTTTCAAAATCTGGCCGCGCAGTTCCCCGCGATTCTGACCGCAGTTATCATCTCTGTAATTCTCGCGCTTATTTTAGCGAGATGGTTTTCAAAATCGGTGACGCGCCCGCTCGAAAAAAT
The DNA here is from genome assembly GCA_003517915.1 of Oscillospiraceae bacterium. Lineage (GTDB taxonomy): Bacteria > Bacillota > Clostridia > Oscillospirales > Acutalibacteraceae > UBA8129. The sequence continues at coordinate 284 of DOZQ01000213.1, forward strand.
GGTCGACGCCCTGTCGGCGCATGAATACGATAAGCTGCCGGAATACAAATCCCCCTACTATGAAATTGACAAAATGATGTATACCCTGCGGGAGCTGCTGCAAAAAATCACCGATTCAAATCTAAAGCTGCAGGACGAACGCGAAAAGGTGGATTATATCATTTCCAACATGGCCGAGGGGTTCGTGCTTTTGGACGGCGAGAAAAATATTCTGCTTTGCAATATAAGCGCGCGGGAGTTTTTTTCCTGCGGCGACGTTTCAAAGCTTGGCAGCATTTATAATCTCACACGAAACCCAAGTATTATAGGCGCGATTCAGTCGGCGCTGGACAGCGGGCAGTCCTCTATGTTTGAGCTTAAAATAAGCGCGGATGTGATAGTCAATATCTATGTCTCGCCTATGCCGGCAGGTTCGGATGCCGGGGTGACCATGCTCATAGTCGATATGACCGCCGAAAAGAAGCTTTTGCAGCAAAAGCGGGATTTCTTTTCAAACGCGTCCCATGAGCTGAAAACGCCGATCACTTCAATTCTGGGCTTTTCCGAAATGCTCGGCAAGGGCATTGTCACAAGTGACGAAGAAAAATCCGCCGTAATAAAGCGGATTGAGACCGAGGCCAAAAGACTTTCTGAGCTTATCAGCGACATACTGACCATTTCAAAGCTTGAATCGAGCGACAAAAACACAGAATACGCCGATATTGATTTAAGCCATGTAGTAAATGAGGCGGTCTGCGCCGTTTCACCCTTCAAGGACGGTACCGCAATAGAAATAAATACAGACCTGCGGCCTGTTTTTTACCGCGCTGACAAACGTCAGATATATGAGCTTATGGTCAATTTGATAGAAAACGCCGTAAAATATAATAACCCCGGCGGCAAGGTATTTATCTCTTTGAAATCCGACGGCGGCGGAGCCGTGCTGACGGTCCGGGATACCGGCATCGGCATATCGCCCGAGCATCAGGCGAGAGTGTTCGAGCGCTTTTTCAGGGTGGATTACGGCCGCGACAAAAAGGTGGGCGGCACCGGGCTTGGCCTTTCAATCGTCAAGCATATAGTTAATATGTACGGCGGAAGGATAGCGCTTAAAAGCCAAAAAGGCACAGGCACGACAATCACGGTTTTTCTGCCCGCGCCTCAGGGCGGGGAGGATATTAACCGCGTTCTATAGGAATATACGAATAATATTGCTTCACGAAAAACAGCCCTCCGGCTCAATCGGAGGGCTGTTTTTTTGTTTGTCTGAATTCCTCATAGGCAAGCTTGAAGAGCCGTAAATTCAGGCTCTTTTTATATGATACGCAATTTTGGGGCGGAAATCAATGCTGTAAAGGCAAAAAAGTCCGTCAATGTCAATTTCTCGCCTGACCCGCAAAGGCTTGGTGTGTCTGTGTTTTTGCCTGTTTGTAATTCCCGCCGGCTTCCGCCCCGGCGATTGACGGAGTTTTGAGTGCCCGCAGGGCGGTTTTGGGGCATAATCGGGCTTTGAAAAGTGCCTCAAAGCCCCCGGACACAAGGGAAAAACGATTGA
>DOZQ01000213.1:1854-8369 GCA_003517915.1 Oscillospiraceae bacterium
GCGGTGATGTTTGAGTTCACGTATTCGGGTTCGCACAGCGGCACGGAGCTCTTATCCCACAGGAATATGCGTACGCTAGCCGCGCCAGCATAGTCAAAGCCGGCTATTATTTGCTGTTCCTGTCCCGCGTTTGGATCAAGCGCATAATAGCTGTGATCCGTCATCCTGCCATTGTCGTCATAAGCCGCGATCAAAATCTCGGTGTCCGCCGGGTCAGACGCTCTGACCGTTACAATTCCGACTCTTTCAAAATACGCCTCATACGAAAGGATCATGCCCCTGGCCTCGCTCCAGACCGCATACAGTGTCAGGTTCTCCGCGCCCACAGTCACAGCGTCGCCGGGATAATAGGAGTCGCCTGTTCCGTCGGCCTTGGTGTTCCAGCTTTCAAACAGCTTGCCGTCTGGGCCTTCAATACCCGCAGCGCCCGCAGCCGCAAAGCTCATGCCTTCTTCTTTTACGTCTTCTCTGGGAATTTCGCCTGTGCCGCCGCTGAGATCATATGTCACATAATAATCCGGCTCCGGAGTAACCGTAACATTCAGCGTGGGCGTATAGGCCGGGCGGTTCAACTGCGAGGCACCCTCGCGGCTGATTATGCCGTAATCGGTAGATGCGGTCGATTCGTTGACCGCGACACTCAGGAAATCACCCTCATTCGCGGCAGCGGTGACAAATCCGCGCAGAATCTCGCTGTTTTCAAAGGTGACCGCCGTGGCGTTCGTACCTGTATTCGCATTAAACGGACTGCTGTTTGTGCGCTGTGTACCGCCTATAGCGAAGGTATTGGAGGTAAGTGTATCGGCGGTAAAATACGCCGGCTTTCTGTTCCAGTTGACGGTTTTTTCTTCCCAGTTAGCGGCGGTTCTCATCATGCGGATATTGGTGTTTCCGGTAGATCCGCCCTCTCTTGTTCTGCCGTGCCAGCGCATATTTATAGATGCCGACTCGACGGTTTTACCAACAAGCTCCGATATGTCAAATTTTATAAGTCCGACCTTCATGTCGGCGTTATCCGGGTTTCCGTTGTAGCGTTCACCGAAATGACCATAATCATTACCGCCGGAGCGTACTCTCATAAAGGAATCTCCGCCGTAATTGGTTGCTTTTTCGGTCTGCCATGTCTGCATCTGCGCGTCGGCGACAGCCGTAAGCGAATATTCCGTTTTCTTTGACCATATGGCGTAGAATGTTATGTCACTGGTGATTTCAGTCTGAGCGATATTAACCGCTTCAGAACCTCTGTAAAGCGCCGACCAGCCCTCGAAGTTGTAGCCCGCCTTGACCGGGGAGAGCGGGGCGACCGCGCGTGCGCCGTCCGGGATAAGGCTGCTGACGCTGGAGGTATCCCCCGCGATGTTTCCGAATTCGAGGTCAAAGGTTACAGTGTGTCCGCGCTCCACATTCACCGTGTAGGCCTTTTCGCTTCCGCCGTTCGATACGGTGTAGACTACAGGATTTGTGAAATCCTGCGGCCCTGTCTTATCGACGACCGCGCCGTCGGTCACACGGATTTCAGGCTCGAGATTCGTGAGATCCAAACTGGTGGGTACGCACAAAGTAACCGTACGCGCCTCATGGTCGATAGTGCCGACATACCCGGCAAGTTCAAAATAGGCAAGATCGCTGACCGGAGCCGCGCTCGCCGCTCCGCCCGTAAGCGTGACATTGGTGAGATTGAACTGCCAGGTGTTACCGGTCGGCCATGTGATGCGCAGGAAATTGGTGTTTTCCGGCAGAGGCGCGTTAGAGGTGTAGTATCTCTGCGGCCACTCTCCCGACGGGGCGTTCGACTTAGCCCAGCCGGTAAATGCGGTGAATGCCGTGCCGTCGCTGGATGTGGAAATAGTGAAGCTGCTGCCATTTGCTATAGCGGCGGTATTCGAGACGTTGCGCAGCACAAAGCTCTTAAGTCCGGGTGCGGCGAAGGTGACATAGTTCGTGCCGGTTGTGGCATTCGGATAAAGTCCCCGTTCGAACCCATATTTCTGAACGTTTTCGACCCTCATGTTGTTTGTCCAGTTATGCAGCAGAGACGGGGTGACGTTTGTGGGAATCGCGACAACCGCATCCAGCGCGGTGCCGAAATTGAAATTCTCAAAATCGTTCCATTCCCCGATTTTCTCGTAGAAATCCGCAGCGGCGCTTGCGGTGTCATAATCCGTTATGATCTTGGCTGCCGCGATGCCATTGGCCGTACCGATGACCTTTCCGTATACGGTCTGCACTCCGGCGGAGGCAAACATGCCGGCGTTCAGCGGAGGCCACTCGACCTGGAAGCTGCCGGGCACACCGTTTACATTAGCCTGCACAGTGCTCGGCAAACCTCTGGGAATCTGATTGAGGTTATTCCTATAAAGGGTCTTTTGAAGACTGACGCTTTCGACAACGATGTTGTCTGAAAGGAACTTGGCATCACACCAGTCCGCAAGGTTGTACTGCGGCTCAAACTCCTCCGAGCCCTCGGCGACAATTTTAAGCTCAAAAGCGCCGGTAACCGGCAGATTTATTGTCTGATATTCTTTCGCGTGAGTCATTTCCGGGCTTTCGTATTTCAGCTCACCGTCTACATAAACCTTGAAGATGACCGTGCCGGGCGCTCCCTGACCAAAATCAAAACCCAGACTGACAAGCGCGCTGAAGTCATCATATCCCTTGCCCGCAATGTCATAAACAACTTCTGAATCGGCCAGCGTACCTATGCCCTTGGCATAGGGGAACGGAGGGCCTCCCTGGTAGTTTCTGGCGCTGAGCTGGTTGCCTCCGACGGTTGTGTCCTTTACAACCTCGCCGGATTTGCTCTGCCAGTCAAGATCGCTGAGATAAACCATGTACTGAATTATCAGATTTGCCTTGGCCTGTATTTCAGAACCCAGCAGCCTGCCGTACACCTCCGCCTCGCCGGGATAGGCATAGGCGCTCTGCGGAACCTCCCACTCGACAGCCAACCTTTCCTCTGTGCCGTCGTTAAACCTGACAAGGGCATTTGCCGGCATGTCAGGCACCGTGCCCACTGTGGTATACACCGTAGTATCGGTCACCGAGATTATCTCCTTGACTGTGACAAAGGCATTTATTGTAAATGTGGGTCCGAGCCTGCCCTGCACCGTAAAGCGGTTGATTCCCGCATACTGCGACGGCTCGACGGCGTCCCATGATACCGGAGCGGCGCCTACCTCGCCGTCTTTATAGTTTATGGTTACAAACTGCGGCAGCGGCGGCTCTACACCCGCTATGGTTGTTATATAGATATCGCTTACAGCGTCAATTTCCTTGACGTGGACTATAGCCTCTACTGTGCCTGTGCCCGCCAGACCCGAAACAGTATATGTACCCGGGGTGTCGACATCCATCTCGTCCAAATTCCAGACGCTGACCGGCATTGCGTTTATAACGCCGTTGTCCAAAATAACCCTTATGGTTTCCGGCATCTTTGGCGCTATACCGACGCCGACGGTTATTTCAGGTCTTTCAAAGTCGATAATCCCCGTGCCGTCACCGTCAATTTCAGCAACCGACCCCACTGTCACGGTATTTGCGGTAAGGCCGTCCGCCGTGGCGGTAATAGTAATATCGCCGGTATAGCCTTCGTCTGCGGCAATGATGAATACCGCCTTGCCGCTGAATGCCCTGCGGTCGTTTCGGCCTCTCTGAGATTCGCGGTCAAGCGGATTGCCGTTGCCAACCGCTATGACCTCGCCGCCCTGAGCATTTACCGTAATACGGTTGTTGGCTCTTGGCACCATGATGCCGGCGCTGTCCTGTACGGTGGCCTCGACATACACGAGGTCGCGTCCGTCATTTTTAATGAACGCCCTGTCGGCGGAAAGCTCCACAGACTGAGCCGTGCCCGACGAATAAACGATGTCCTCAGCGATAACGTTGCCGTTAGCATCTTTAGCTACAGCCTTAAGTTCTCCCGGCGCGTAGGTGACGCGGCCGAATTCGACATATACTGGGCTTGCGGTGGCCTTGTTAAACTGCCTTGTGCCTATCAGAGTACCGTTCAGATACAGCTCCACGCTGCGTCCGTTGGTATAAACCATGACCGGAATCTGGTCGCCCTGCGTCCATGATGTCCAGTCCTGCGGGAGCAGGTGACAGGTCGGGATATCAGTCCAGTTGCTTCTATAGAGATAGAAGGCGTCCTTTTCGAGTCCCACGCTGTCGATGATGCCGAAAACCGAGCTCATCGCGTTGCCGCCGTGAGGGGTCGGCTCACCCAGATAATCGTGTCCTGTCCAGACAAATTCGCCGAAAGCGAACGGAGTGTCGCGGTGAGCCACTATAGAAGCGGTCGCCGTGACAAAATTGTATTCAAACGGATATTCGCTGGACATGTTGTCGCCACGGTTCCTGACGCGGGTACCGTAGTCATTCGGATAGTACATGCCTCTGGTGTAGAAAGCGGACACTGTTTCGGAACCGACTATGTTCATGTTTGGATTTCTGGATTTCGCGCCGGCGTACTGCCCGTGAGCGTAGTTGAATCCTCCGATATCGGCCGCCGCCATGTTGCGCTCCATCGGCCCGTTGTTACTCCAGCCGTCCCAGGTGGGCGGGCAGGATGAGATCGGGCGGGTGGGATCAATCTCTCTTATGGAGTCCATAAGCAGGTTCAGAACGCTGACGCCATACGACTGTTTAGTGTCATATATCTCGTTGCCTGTGCTCCAGGTAAAAACAGACGGGGCGTTTTTATCCCTGTCGACCATAGCCTGAATGTCCCTCACGGCGTTGGGCGTAAGGTTCGGGTTAACCCAGTTGAGCGATGCGGTGCCGCTTGCTACAGTAAAAACATTCGTGCTTCCATCGGTTGTGGATTTCGCAAAATAGTTGCTGTAGTCGCCGCCGTTTTTGCTGATGGTCCACTGGTCGAAGGCTTCCTCCATTACCAGCATACCGAGACGGTCGCAGGCCTCTATAAACTCGGGTGAAACCGGATTGTGGGCCGTTCTTATGGCGTTGGCTCCCATAGCCTTGAGCTTTAAAATCCTTCTGTCAACGGCGGCCTGATATACCTCCATACCCAAAGGACCCAGATCACTGTGCTCGCATGTGCCGTAAAGCTGAGTGTAAACGCCGTTTAAAAACAGACCTTGATTGGTGTTTAAATCAAGGTAACGGATACCAAATCTTGTGGTAACAGTGTCGATGACCGTCTGGCCGGACATGACCTCGGTTCTCACCCAATAGAGGTTCGGCGAGTCGGTCGACCACAGCTTCGGGTTAGGCACATCCACGCTCTGGCTGACCTCATACACGCCGTTCGCGGGCAGCTCTACGCCTGCCTGGGTGGCGCTTACCACGTCGCCCGCCTTGTCGTAGACTGTCGATTTCAGCGAAATAGTCGCCGGCTGGTCGTTGTCGTTGGCAAGCTCGGTGGCAATATCCACCTGCGCGCTTTCGGGATTTGTCATCGGCTGATATAAATCATACGCGGGCTCGAGCCCCGATTTAGGGGTTGTGACAAACACGCCGTTCATCGGTACATACACCGGGTCGGTGGCGAGCAGCCACACGTTTCTGTAGATGCCGCCGCCCTGATACCAGCGCGCTCCCGAATTGCTGGACTGGCATTTCACCGCTATGGTGTTTGTCTGACCGTCAAATCTCAGATATTCGGTTATGTCATATTCAAACGTGACATAGCCCAGATATTGTTTCCACTCGCTTGAATTGGCCACGCCATTTACATACACTTCACTTACCTGCATAACGCCGTCAAACCGGATTTTAACGGTCTTGCCCTTAAAATCGTCCGGCAGGGTAAAGCTCTTGCGGTACCAGCCGGTGCCACCGGGCAGTGCGCCCTGGTTAACTCTGACACCGCCGCTGGTCGTGTACGCCTGATATATGCTCCAGTCGTGCGGGAGCTCGACATTCTGCCACGAGTCATCGTTATATTCAATGGCTCGCGCGCCGGTCGACGCGTTGTCAAGTGAGGTATCGTTAAAATTGGTGCCGCTGAGCAGCCTGAATTTCCAGTCTTCGTTAAAGCTCAGCTTGCGCTCACCTGTATATTGAATTTCGACTTCCGCCGCGCTTACGGTATTAGCAGGAACAGAGACAAAACCTATCACTAGAAGCAGCGTAATAAATAAGGATATAAGCCTTTTCATTTTCTTACCCCTCTCAAAAACATTCTTTTATTTTCTTACAAACGAAGTATATTCCGTCTGTATATCCGCACGGATTATTTCGTCACTACAAACGCGTCGATGTCGATGGCGTTGCCGCTGGCCAGGAAGAACCCGTCCCCGGTAACCCTGATTGTAAGGGTATGCTCGGTGCCCTGAGCAAGGCCGGAAACGCTGTAGATGGATTCACCATAGGTTTTGTCGTAGGTCATGTCAAAAGTATCTACCGTCGTTGTCGTCCCGTCTACGGTGATGTCGACAATACCCCTCGACCATGACTTGTAGCCGATGATATTAATGCCCGTGCCGTAGAACTTCACTGTGATCGTGTCGTCTGCCTTGCCCGAGCGGAGGGCGCTGCCGCCAGAATAACGC
>DOZQ01000169.1:0-284 GCA_003517915.1 Oscillospiraceae bacterium
GCTATGGTCTCGACTATCATCATCGCGCGTTTCGCGTCTTCAATGTCGGTCGAGGATATGAACACGCGACCGTCCTCCTCAACATCAATTTTGACATTGCAGTCGGCGCAAATTTTCTGAATAACCTTGCCGCCCGAGCCGATGACCTCGCGGATTTTATCTACCTCGATTTTGGTGGTCAGCATCTTGGGGGCGTACTTTGAAAGCTCTTCCCTAGGCGCGGGAATACATTTCAGCATTACCTCGTCAAGGATATGAGCGCGCGCGGCGTGGGTTTTGTGCAG
>DOZQ01000169.1:387-1203 GCA_003517915.1 Oscillospiraceae bacterium
CGGTCGCCCTCGGTGATAAGCCCGCAGGAAATGCCCGCGACCGGAGCCTTTATCGGCACACCGGCGTCCATAAGCGCCAATGTCGAACCGCAGACCGCGCCCTGTGAGGTCGAGCCGTTAGAGGAAAGCACCTCGGATACAAGCCTGAGCGAATAGGGGAACTCCTCCTCAGAGGGGATAACCGGCAGAAGCGCGCGTTCGGCAAGCGCTCCGTGGCCGATTTCGCGGCGGCCGGGGCCTCTCGACGGCCTGGTTTCACCCACCGAATAGGAGGGGAAATTGTAGTGGTGCATATATCTTTTGGAATCCTCATCGTCAATGCCGTCTAAAATCTGGCTGTCGCGCACCTGTCCTAAGGTCACGACCGTGAGAACCTGAGTCTGGCCTCTTGTGAACAGCCCGGAGCCGTGCACGCGCGGCAATATCCCGACTTCTGACGCAAGCGGCCTTATCTCGTCGATGCCGCGTCCGTCCACNNACAAATTTTTGCAGCTTATAAAGACATTCCTCGATTTTGCCCTCTTTTTCGGGATACTGCTCGTCAAAGCGCCCGTGTACCCTTTCATACAGCGGGCGCAGGCGCTCCTCACGCACGCGCTTGTCGTCGGTGTCGAGCGCCGCGCGCATGTCTTCTATGGCAAAATCCTTTATAGCCTCATACATTTCGGGGTCGGGGTCGTTGGATTCAAACGGGCGTTTTTCCTTGCCGATTTCATCCACTATAGACTGTATGAAAGCGACGATTTTCTTGTTTTCCTCATGACCCTTCATAATCGCCTCGAACATGATATCGTCGGATATCACATCGGCGCCCGC
>DOZQ01000169.1:1236-1691 GCA_003517915.1 Oscillospiraceae bacterium
GGGTTTATTACTATCTCGCCGCCGGCATAGCCGACAGAAACACCGCTTATCGGGCCGTTCCAGGGAATATCCGAAATCGAAATGGCGATGGACGCGCCGATCATCCCGGCGATTTCAGGTGAACAGTCGGGGTCGGTAGACATGACCGTGGCCACCACCGAAACGTCGTTGCGCATATCCTTGGGGAAAAGCGGGCGTATAGGACGGTCAATAAGGCGTGAGGCCAGAATGGCCTTTTCGGTCGGGCGGCCCTCACGGCGGGTAAACGAGCCGGGGATTTTGCCGACGGAATAGAGCTTTTCCTCAAAGTCCACCGACAGCGGGAAAAAATCCACTCCCTCGCGGGGCTTTTCCGACATGGTAGCGGTGCAGAAGACGGCGGTCTCGCCGTAACGGATCATGCACGCGCCGCCGGCCAATTGGCCGAGCTTGCCGGTTTCGACCCGCAGCTCGCG
>DOZQ01000169.1:1775-7756 GCA_003517915.1 Oscillospiraceae bacterium
GCTCTATTCACTGCTAAAACCAGACCTCAGCCCGGCGTGTACAGTCAAAATGAATTCACAATGAAATCACGGGGACAGCGGATACGACTCTAAAAACCGCATACACTGCCCCCACTTAAAATTGCTTTCGCTTATTTGCGCAGTCCCAGCCGTTCAATAAGCGCACGGTAACGCGCGATATCGTTTTTCATGAGATACGCCAGCAGATTGCGGCGGTGGCCGACCAGCTTTAACAGCCCGCGCTGTGAATGATAGTCTTTCTTGTGGGTCTTGAGATGCCCGTTGAGATCGTTGATCCTTTTTGTAAGCAGCGCCACTTGAACCTCCGGCGAGCCGGTGTCCCCGTCGTGCAGCTTGTAGGTCTCGATTACCGAGAGTTTTTCTTCTTTAAGCATAATACTTTCACCTCTTTAATATATTCAGCCTGATCCGCGCTATGGGCAGGTAAAATCCCGTAAGGGCGTGACCCCAAAGCCCAGGTCAGGTTGTAACCAAACTATATTATATCACCTGAAAGCGGCGATGTAAAGCGATATTTTCCGGTTTTTGCCGTATTCGCGCATCATCGTATAAATCCGACCTTTTTCATCGCCTTGGCCAGCGTGCGCGATGCGGTGTATCTCGCTTTTTCCGCCTGCTCGCGGTAGATTTTTTCGAGCGCGCCCTTATCCGACATATATTCGGAGAAACGCCGCTGAACCGGACGCAGCTCCTCGGCAATCGCCTCGCCTACCGCCGCTTTAAACTCCCCGTAGCCCCTGCCGTCAAATTCCGCTTCAATCTCTTTAAGATTTTTACCTGTAACGCAGGAATAAATTGTCATGAGATTGTTTATGCCGTCCTTGCCCTCGGCACAGCGCACCTCGGTTTCGGAATCGGTCACGGCGCGCTTTAATTTGCGGACAATCACCTCAGGGGGATCGAGCAGCGCGATATAGGCGTTTTGGTTGGCGTCCGACTTGGACATTTTTTTCGCGGGATCCTGCAAAGACATGACCTTCGCGCCCATTTTCGGGATATACGGCTCCGGTACGGTAAAGACCGGCCCGTAAAAATGGTTGAACCGCTCGGCTATGGTGCGTGAAAGCTCCAGATGCTGCTTTTGATCCGCGCCGATGGGCACCAAATGGGCATTGTAGAGCAATATATCGGCCGCCTGCAAAGAAGGATAGGTGAACAGCCCCGCGTTTATATTGTCCGCGTGGGAGGCGGATTTATCCTTGAACTGGGTCATGCGGGCAAGCTCACCGAACTGGGTATTGCAGGCGAGTATCCAGGCGAGCTGCGCGTGCTCTGGCACCGATGACTGTATAAACAGCGTGCCCTTTTCTGTGTCTATACCCACCGCCATAAGCAGCGCGAAGGTTTCGAGTACCTGACGGCGGAATTTGGCCGGCTCCTGACGGACTGTTATGGCGTGCAGATCCGCGACGCTGTAAACGCAGTCGTAATCGTCCAGCATGTCCTTCCAATTTTTCAAAGCGCCCAGATAATTTCCCAGAGTCAGCATCCCGCTGGGCTGAATGGCGCTGAATATGCGCTTTCGTTCGGGCGCTGCCGGTTCATTTATTTGAGGTTGCATTCTTAACCGCTCCTTATTATGGGTAAACGATGAATAAATCGGGCTTTGTAGGGGCGCACTGTGCGCGCCTAGCGGACGGATATAGAATCCGTCCCTACGAGGTGCCGAGATAATTTTTACGGCGAGCGGCCACATGGGGCCGCTCCTACGGGTTTACCTAAATCTCCGCCGCCATTTTGCCTAAGATCTCCATGCCCTCGGTCATTTGTTCATCGGTCGGGGTGGAAAAATTCAGCCGGATATTCCGGCACGGCGCGGACTCGTCGCTGAGGAAGGCACTGCCTGGCACCACCGCCACCTTTTTCTGCACCGCCTGCCTGCAAAACTCCAGCATATCAGTGCCTTCGGGCAGCCGCGCCCAGATAAACAGCCCGCCCTGCACCGGATTATAGGTGATTTTCGGCATGAGATATCTGTCCATAAGCGACATCATCAGCTCGGCCTTGCGGCGGTAAATTCCTTTTATTTTTTGGATATGGGCGTCATAATCGCATTCGGTCATAAAGGCACCGCAGATTTTCTGCGCCCATATGTTTGTGTGAACGTCGCTTACCTGCTTGCAGACGGTCATTTTCGCGATTATTTCCGTCGGGGCGACCGCGTAACCGACCCTGAGTCCCGGGGAGAGCACCTTTGAAAAAGACCCCGCGTAAACGACTATCCCGTCCTCGTCGAGCGACTTGATCGGCGGGATATCCTCACCCGCGAAACGGGTTTCCCCGTAGGGATTATCCTCTAAAATCAAGGTATTATAGCGCTTTGCCAGCTCATAAACCGCCTTTCGCTTTTCCCCCGACATAGTAAGACCCGAGGGATTTTGGAAATTCGGTATAAGATAAATCAGCTTTGTGTTTTTGTGGGCTTTCAGCGCCTGCTCAAGCTTTTCGAGCGAGATGCCGTCGCTTTCCATTTCTATGCCCACAAGGTTCAGCTTATAGGAGCGAAAGGCGTTAAGCGAGCCTATAAAGCTTGGATTTTCGCAGATAAGCGTGTCGCCCTCGTCGCACAGCGCCTTTACGGTCAGCTCCATGACCTGCTGCGCCCCGGCGGTGATGATAAGCTCGTCAAACTCCCTAAACGCGCCGTAACGCCCGCGCATAAAGCCGCGCATGGTTTCCCTCAGGGCGGGATCTCCCTCTGAGATTGAATATTGCAGCGCGTCTATGGGTGTCTCCGCAAAGATTTTGCCCGAGATGCGCGTAACTTCCTCCACCGGAAACGCCTCCGGCGCGGGATTGCCCGCCGCAAACGGCACAATACCCGGCATGCCGGTAAATTTTAAAATCTCACGGATCACCGACGGCTTTAAATGATCGACCCGATTAGCAAAACGGTATTCCACCGAAAAATCCCTCCGCTTCATATTCCAGTTATCTTTTTCTTTATAATTTCTATGATCCTGTCCCGCTGCGCCGGGGTCATGCCGCTGCCCGAGGGCAGGCACACGCCGGAGTCGAACAGTCTGCCGCACACGTCACCGTCCCCTGCGGTGTAATAATCCCTGCCGGAGTGCAGCGGCTGCAGGTGCATCGGCTTCCAGTAACGCCTGGCCTCGATGTTGTGAGCCTCAAGGCAGTCAATAAGCTCCTGCGGGGAAACACCGCAGTTTTTATCGAGCACCGCGCAGGAAAGCCAGTAATTCGGCTCGGTGTCCGGCGAAACCGGCATCATATCAAGCGGCAGGCCGTCAAACTCCGCCGCGTAGGCATTATAGTGCTCCCGCCGAACGGCAATGCGGTGGGCAAGCGTTTCGAACTGCCCCCTCGCTATGGCGGCGGAAATATTTGAAAGCCGGTAGTTGAAGCCGACCTCGGTGTGCTGGTAATACGGGGCGTTCCGCCTCGCCTGAGTCGCGTAATACAGGGCTTTTTCAGCCATGGCGGTGTCGTTTGTGAGCAGCATTCCGCCGCCCGAGGAGGTAATGATCTTGTTGCCATTAAATGAAAGTATGGCGGCCGCGCCGAAAGCCCCGCACATTTTGCCCTTGTACCGCGCGCCCAGCGCCTCCGCCGCGTCTTCTATCACGGGGATGCCGTAGCTCTCAAACAGCGGCAGCAGCGCGCCCATATTGGCCGGATGACCGTAAAGGTCGACTATGACCGCAGCCTTCGGGAGCCTCCCACGTTTATCGAGTTCACTAAGCGCCCGCTTTGCCGCCTTCGGGCACATCCCGTAGCCGGTCTGCTCAGAATCGACGAACACCGGCTCCGCTCCCAGATAATGCACCGGATTACAGCTGCCGATAAATGTAAAAGAGGGGCATAGCACCGTGTCTCCCGGTGAAATCCCCAAATATAAAAGGCTCAAATGAATGGCGGCCGTGCCGGAACACAGCGCGACCGCGTGTTTTACTCCCACGCTGTTCGATATTTCGGCCTCAAGCGCTTTGATATCCGGCCCCATGGGAGCTATCCAGTTTTGCGCGAAGGCGTTTTTTACATGCTTTTCTTCCGCGCCGGTAAGATAAGGCGGAGAAAGGTAAATCCGCTCATCCATTGAGGTTTCCTCTAAACGCGGGATCGTTCATCCCGGTAAATACCGCGCCGTCGCTTTTAAACATGCATATATCCTCTTTATAATTACCTATGGCACGTTCGTTTTTTATTCCGCGCAGGTTATTAAGCATATACCGCGGGAAATTACAGCCGCATTCGTGTGCAAGAGAATAGCCGCCTCCAAAACGGGGATTTACGTCAAATATATAATACTCTCCGCATGAATAGAGTATATCCATATCCGCAACGCCGGTTATGCCAAATTTATACGCGAATTCCTCCACTATCTCAAACAACCGGGGAGTCTTGACCGACACGGCCTTGTCGGTCTCGCCCGCACGCATGGAAAATTTCTTTTTCAAAAAAATCGAGACGGTCTCGCCCGATAAGATATCCCGGTAGACGTCCACGCCGAATTCGTCCCCCACAAGATATTCCTGCACAATTGTGTCTTTGTATTTTTCATAATAGAATTCGACCTCGCGCATGTTTTCAGCGACAAAGGTATTCAGACTGCCGCTGCCGAAGCGGGGCTTTATGAACACCGGAAATTCAAGCTCACCTGCGGCGAGCGCTTTTTTGAATTCATTTAGCTCGATATAAGACTTTACAAAGGGAAAACCCAGTCTCTCAAGCTCTTTGGAAAGCAGCCATTTGTCAAGGCATTTTTGCGAAACCTCGGCGTTTGGCCCAAAAAAAGTGACGCCGTGGTCTTTGAGCTTATCCTTAGCCGATGAAAGAAAATTAAGCTCATAATCGGTAAGCGAGGCCATTCCGCTTACCGAATTTTCGTCACAGGCGCGCAGCAGCGTTTCAAGATAATCCTCACTGCGGTAACCCGGCAGAAAAACCCTCTTGCCGCCTGTATGCAGCGCCGCGGAGTAGACTGACATATCACTGAGTAAAAGCTCCCCTATACCGGAAAGCTCTTTAGTAAAAAAATTTACCAGACTGGCCCTGCGTCCCACACTGGTAAGCAAAAAACGTATTTTTTCCGCCATGTCGGCCCCCAAACTAACACGTTATGGCAAATTGACAAAGCATGTATCTGAACGTTACGAATAAGATTAAATGTCAATTTGCTATGTGTCATGTCTTTCGGTTACCGCTTTTTGCGGCGAGAAAGACAACTTAAAATAAATCTATTAGAGCAATTTGATTGGTTTTTCTATATGCGTTAAATCAAATTGCTCTAGATAATACCGTTATCCGCCGGATTCTGGTATCTATAATAGTATCCATTAAATATAGCTGGCTATACGCGCCGCCCAGCTGAGGTTAAAAGCATCGGCTGGCCACCGGTGTGCCAAAATAAAATCCTTTTGTTTTTTATGCCGTTCGCGGTAAGATATTCGCGCATGCCGTAAAAAGCCTTGCCGGTGTAAAACGGATCGAGCACAAGAGAATATTCCCCGAGCGCCTCTCTTATGACCTCTCCGATTCCCGGATGATAGCCGCGGTTGCCGCCGCAGAGATAGTCGTCGCAAAAAAGGTAGGAGGGAATACTGGGCCGCTGTCCGGAATAATCGGAGTACCAGCGCACGCAGTTTTCTATTTCCTGGTTTCCGCGCCACGCGAGTCTTGCGGTGCTGACGCCTATGATTTTTTCTCGTCCGCCCGAGAGGGCCTGTCCTATAATGAGACCCGCCTGGGTGGTCCCGGTTCCACTGGCCAAAAATATATAGTCAAACGGCTCGGATATCTGCCCGAGCATTTCGCGGTACGCCTGAATATAAGCAAACACGCCGGGCAGGTCATGACCGCCGCCTTTTATGAAATACGGACGTTTCCCCTCAAGCCGGAGTTTTGAGAGTTCACGCTCAATGGTCGGCGCAACCTCTTTTACGTCGCACCACACCCGGCGTGCGCCCAGCAGACTAATCAGAAGCTCGTTTCCGGGCAGG
>DOZQ01000085.1:0-1526 GCA_003517915.1 Oscillospiraceae bacterium
TTGTTCGCGAGCTTTATCTTTATTTTGATGGAGGGGCCGCGACCTATAAGAAAATCATTGCCCAAAAGAGTTCCGATAGGCACCGAGACAATGCTGTTTTCCACCTGTGAGAGTGCATCCTGAACCTTTAGGTTAATCTGAGCCTTTAAACGGTTTAGCTCAATGATGTCGGTATTCATTGCGATCACACGGCCGTTTTCGTTCTGCCTTATACCTACAAGCTGATCATAGGTGATATTTNNATCGGTTATGGCCTGATTTATCACCTGAGTTGAAAGAGCCTGTGCCCTAACCTGAGCCATGTTTTTAACTATGGGACGAAGCTGCGAGTCAATAAGGAAAAATAAGAAAAACAAAGCCACAAAAAAAATGATAAAAACCCGCAAACCGCGACGCTTTTTGCCTATTTTTCGTCTGCGCACCGTTACCCCTCCAAATGTCGATAATAATTTAGGGTCTGTTGAGAAAGTATTATTATCATCCTATTCATTCGGAGGTGTATTTGCTATTTATTTTCGATTTTTAGCGCGGTTTTGTGAGTTTTTGTTTTTTCCGTGCCGATAACGATTTCCTCACTGCCTTCCTCCACGGGAGACATCTTCATTTCAATCATGTGCCGCCAATAGCGCATGGGCATGTTGCCTTTTCGCAGCTTGGGATTTATCCGCATTTCCACCGCTATGGTGTCGTAGAATTTTTTCCAAAGCCGCCGAAACATCCTTTCGTCACTTGAAAGCTCCGGCAGATTTATACCGTCGGTTTCCACTAAAATCCAGCCGTCTCGGTCATAAACCCCAGCGAGCCCGCGTATCCTGTCGAAAATAATAAACGGGATATCCGGGAATCGGTCGCAAAAATGCGGCATAACAAAAGCGACCTGATTGTTTTTCGGGCTGATTTCGGCATATTGAATGCCACCCTCAAGCACCGAAAAACGCAGAAACTCAATGGTATAATGCCGCTCGTTAAGCACAAAACGAACGATTTTTTCAATCTCTAGCACACGGTCATCCTGTAAATGATTTTCCACCCGCCGCCCCATTTCAAACCCTAGCACCAAATAACGGTAGATTTTCACAAACCTCTCCGGATCCTGCGACGCAAACGCATAATAAAGCTTCTGCAAAATATGCTCCCCAAGTTTTTTACGGATTCCGGCCTGAACACGACCCGACAGTGATATATCGGTCACAATCTCCCTTTCGGTCTGGTCAAGACCTAATTGATATGTCCCCTCCGGCTCAACGCCAGTGGGCGTCTCATGCCGGCTGTAGCTCCAGAAAACCGCAGTCATCAGCCCGTCAAAGCTGCCGTCGAAGGTATAGACTATATTTCGCNNCTCCCTCGTCGGCGGTGAAAAGAGCGAAAGCTGCTCCGGTCTTTCAAAAGGCAGGCTGCCCGGACTGCGTCTTGTGTCCGCCGTAAGATTACTGTAGATAAATGCCTCATTGAACTTGATGCCGGGCATAAATTTCCCGCCGCAGGTAATAAAATAACACGCCCGCTTTAAAACCACACCGATTTTC
>DOZQ01000085.1:1575-4348 GCA_003517915.1 Oscillospiraceae bacterium
ATGCCGGGCACGCGCAAGAGAGTATAATACCCCGCCGTGTTAATTTCCACCGGGAATTCGCCCAAATTCCCTACTGCCCAGTTGCATTTAGGGTCGAGCAGCGGGTCGAGCGTCGGATTTTTCTCGCTTACAATCTCTNNTCCGTAAAACCGCAGCAGCCAGTCCGCCTGATAAAGCCGGTGCTCCCGCAGCAGGGGAGGCGGCTGATCTATGGGAATAAGCTTCTTGTCCCCGACCGGGAGATAAGCCGAATAAAAAACCCGCTTCATGGTATATTTTTGATATAAGCTTTCGGAAAGCCGTAATATCTGCAGGTCGCTATCCGGCGTGGCGCCGATAATCATCTGAGTGCTCTGCCCCGCCGGAACAAATCGCGGCGCGTGCTTATATACGGTCATTTCCTGCTTGTTCTGACTGATACCAACCTGAATGGAGCGCATGGGCCGCAGAATATTCTGTTTGCTCTTTTGCGGGGCTAAAGTTTTAAGGCTCTGCTCACTTGGCATTTCGATGTTGACGCTCATGCGGTCGCAGAGCATGCCCAGACGCTCTACCAGTTCGCCAGAGCAACCCGGAATCGCCTTTGCATGGATATATCCGTTAAATCGGTACGGCCCCCTGAGAAGCTCCAGCGCCTTAACCATATTCTCCATAGAATAGTCCGGATTTTTCAGCACGCCCGAGCTTAAAAACAACCCTTCAATATAATTTCTGCGGTAAAAGCCTATGGTCAGCTCAGCGATTTCCTCCGGCGTAAAGCTCGCGCGCCGCACATCGCTGCTGCGGCGGTTAACACAGTATTTGCAGTCATATACACAGTCGTTGGTCATGAGGATTTTAAGCAGAGAGACGCATCGCCCGTCCGCCGCGAAGCTGTGGCAAATACCTGCCGCGACCGTATTGCCGATTGAACCCTTCTTGCCCGGCCTGTCCACTCCGCTTGAGGTGCACGCGACGTCGTATTTCGCGGCATCGGTCAAAATCTCCAGCTTGCGCATTACATCCATCAGATCACATCCAAATAAAACATTTGTTTAATTTAGTATACCACATGATCGGCCAAATGTAAACATCTGTTCTGGATTTTTTTAACCTTTTTCAAGTGTTAAAAGATATTCTTTCAAAGGCAAACCGCCCCCGTATCCCACCAGTCGTCCATCCGACCCTATGACCCTGTGGCAAGGGATAATAATAGAAATGGGATTGCGGTTGTTAGCAAGCCCCACCGCGCGGCAGGCTTTCGGATTATCTATTCGCCGCGCGATTTCCCCGTAGCTTCTTGTCTCACCGTAGGGTATCTCGCAAAGCGCTCGCCAGACCGTTCGCTGAAATTCCGTGCCCTTTGGAGCTAGCGGCATTTCAAACTCCCTGCGATTCCCTTCAAGATATTCATTTAACTGCAAGTATGCCGTATCCAGCAACTCAGATCTGCCGGTTTCCATCTGAGCCGGAAGCTTTTTCTCGGAAAATGTCAGGTGTGTTACCGCTCCTTCTCTCTCGGCGATAAAAACCTTGCCTATGGCTGTGTCATAACAAAATTGTCTGTACATTTTACACCCTCTTTTAGTATAAATACGCGAAAAAGCGGCGGAAACCCGCCGCTTTTATATAGCAAAGCTTATTTAGATTTTACAGCTTTGGGCTTCTTGGGCTTATCAGCCTTATCCGCCGCTCTTTTGGCCTTGCGGTTCTGCCAGAGAACCCACAGCGGGCTCGCAAGGCAAACCGACGAGTAACATCCGGAAATAACGCCTATTGACATCGGAAGCGCAAAACTGATAATGGATTCCAGCCCGCGCAGGTAAGCAACGATGAATACCGTGAAAATCGCCACAAACGTGACAAGTGAGGTGACGATTGTTCTGCCCAAAGTTTGGGAAACACTCTTGTTTACCATTTCGTTAAGTGTGATATTTTGCCCGTAGATCCTGCGGTTTTCACGGATTCTGTCGAAAATAACAATAGTGGCGTTGAGCGAATATCCCAAAATAGTCAGCACCACCGCGACAAAATTATCATCCAGCGGAATGCCGAATATAACATAGACAAAATATACGATTATACAGTCGTGAATAAGCGCTATAAGAGCCGAGATACCCGCCGACACGCCGCCTATCTTGCGGAACCTTAATCCGATATAGATTATAACCAGCAGCGCGGCCAATCCAACGGCGTAAAGGCTTTTCGCAAAAAACCTTGAGCCTATGGTCGGGTTGACACTGTTGTATGACAAGCGCTCAAGCGCATTGTCGGGGAATTTTTCATTCAGTGCATTGCCGATATTTTCCTGCATTTCGGTGGAAAGCGACTGCGAAGAAGCCAATGAAACTACCAGATTGGTGGAATCGCCGGTAATATCGGTGCTCTGACTTACCGACACGTCCTGCTCGATCGTTTCTTCAATCGTCTGCTCGACCGCGTTGACGTCGATATCACCGGTATAAGAATAGGTGAAGATTGTGCCGCCTTTGAAGTTGATATCCAGCTCAAGGCCAAAAATCAGGTTTACGACAATACCGACCACAAAAATCGCGCATGAGATGATGGCAAAGATTTTAAGGTTCTTAGTAAAATTAAAGGTTCTTTCTTTACGCATTCTTCTCACCTCCATACAGCCATGGCTTGCGGAAGGCCTTAAACCTTGAGAAGCTCTTCAGCATCCATCTGCTGGCGGTAACGCCCATAATAAAGTTGAAGATAACGCCGGTTAAAAGAGTGTATCCGAAAGAGTATATTGTTCCCGTAATCGAAGAGGAGAACATAAACATCACCG
>DOZQ01000085.1:4411-5939 GCA_003517915.1 Oscillospiraceae bacterium
GAAGCCGTTGTCATATCCCGAATCGATGCTGCCGTCTATAGTCTTGCCCAGCCTGAGCTCTTCTCTTATGCGTTCGGCCGTTATAACGTTCGCGTCAACACCCATGCCTATCGAGAGTATAATACCCGCTATACCCGGTATGGTAAGCGTAAAGCTGTTTATCGTAGAGAAGAAGCCCGAGACGCAGGCTATCATTCCGGCGACCTGACCCATCAGCGCGATACAGGCGATGAGACCAGGCAGGCGG
Organism: Oscillospiraceae bacterium; assembly: GCA_003517915.1. Lineage (GTDB taxonomy): Bacteria > Bacillota > Clostridia > Oscillospirales > Acutalibacteraceae > UBA8129. The sequence goes on from DOZQ01000085.1 coordinate 4,659, forward strand.
TAACGCATAATCATAATCACGCAGACAAGCGCAAAAGCTATGATCCCCGCGAACATCATGATGTCCAGCGCCTGCTCGCCCAACGTCGGGCTTATGACCCGCAGCTTTGAATCGTCAACAGTTAAGTTAAACGGCAGCGCGCCGGAATTTATCTGACTGGCAAGCGCCTGCGACGACTGGGCGTCGAAGCCGCCCGAGATAATCGCGTTGCCGTCGGTTATGACCGCGTTNNNTTTACAAGCCGCCTTGTCGCTTCCTCAAACTTGGTCGCGCCGTTTGCGGTAAGAGTCAGGTTTACCTGCCACTCGTTCGGATTTTCCTGACTGGGAGCGGCTTCGGCGCTTTGTATGTCGGCCGAGCCCTGCAAAATAACCGTGTCACTGGTTTCGCCCTCGCAGAATTTCAGCACCGAGGTCTTGCCCAGCTCCTGCACGGCTGTCGTCGGATCAAAGTTGCTTTCGCCCGACTGCCACGGGAACCTTACGATAACCTGTTTGTTTTCCGCATCGGTATATATTTCACTGTCGGTGATATTTTGTCCCACCAGTCTAGCGCGGATAATATCCTCCGCTTGGGTCATCTGCGCGGCCGTTATTGAGTTCGGGTCAAGATCGGGCATATAAACCGCCTCGACTCCACCCTGAATATCAATTCCCNNACTCCGCCCTGAATATCAATGCCCCACCTGATATCGTTTGCGCCCTTGATATAAACAATTCTCTTATCCCCAAAATAATTGGACGCGCCGAAAAAGGTAAGATAAGTGAAAATGCCTATAATGGCCACAACGATGAAAAAGGTGGATTTTTTTGCTCGTTTCATCAGCCAATCCTCCATGTTCCTACTTTTTGCCTATAAACGGATAATTCTCCGTCCGCCGCTTTCAGGCTCAACATCTCGACCAAAAGATGACAATAAAAAATGATTAACATGTCAATTATATTGGGTTTGTGGTTAATTGTCAATTGTAATTATTTTTGGTCGAGAAAATAATTTTTTTTCTCATATGGGATCAGCAGCTAAACTGAAAGCTCCGCCCTAAGTTTGGTCTGTCTCACATATCTTGCCAAAACCGGCCGGATATACTCACCTACAAACTCCTCAGTCTGCTCCGGTGCCCGCCCTACATACGCGCTCGCGTCAAGGGAGGAAATCAGATCCTCCTCAGAAAGCGCGAACGCGGGGTCACCCGCTATGCGCTTAATCAGGTCGTTCGGCCTGCCGTGCCGCTTTACTTGCCCCGCCGCTTCAAAGGCGTGCTCCCTTATTTTTTCATGCAGC
>DOZQ01000049.1 GCA_003517915.1 Oscillospiraceae bacterium
ACCCTACGCGGCTGCGGGAGCCTGTGCTGCCATCACGCTCGGCACGGCGCTGTGCGCGGGATTTTTGCTGATCCGTCATAAAATTAAGGGAGACGGCATAACAAAAGCGGAGATGGCGGCCTCGCCCGCGCCAAGACCCTATAAGCAGAATTTGAAAACATTGGCGCTTATTGCGGTTCCGGTAGTTATGGGAGCGCTTGTGACCAGCATAGCGGGCATGGTGGATCTCGTGACCGTTCACCGAAGACTGATGGACGCGGTGCGGACGGATCCGGCGGGACTGATAGGGCAGTACGGAGATTATCTTCCGCCGGGAACGGCTATAACCGAGCTGCCCAACTTTTTATATGGGGTTTACAAGGGTTATGTCTTTTCCTTTTTCAGCCTGATTCCTACAATTACCGCGATGCTTGGGGTAAGTGCGCTGCCGGCGGTTGCGGCGATGTGGACCAGAAAAGACAAGACGCCGCTTAAGGTCAATGTCGAATCGGTGGTGCGCGTTACGGCGATTATCAGTCTGCCGGCGGGTGCCGTAATGTCCGTTCTGGCCGGGCCGATTTTAAGCATGATGTATAGGGGCAGTCCGGGCGAGGCGGCCGTGTCTATGCCGCTGCTTTCGGTAATGGCGGTGAGCGGCGCGTTTGCAGGGATGTCAATTCCAATAACAAACATGTTGCAGGGTATAGGCAAGCAAAAGCTGCCGGTCAGGAACATGATTATAGGGGCGGCGGTCAAGTTGGCTGTCAATTTCTTTTTGGTGGCCGACCCTGAAATCAACATCAAAGGGGCAGCATTCGGCTCGCTGGGCTGTTATATTGTAATTTTTCTGCTTAATTTTTATGATCTTTGTAAATATTCGGGGTTTGTTCCGAATATACTAAAGACAGTTTTAAAACCCGCCGCCGCCGCCTTGCTCTGCGCCGCCGCGTCCTGGGCGGCGTATAAATCCGCGCAGCGGGTTATTGACGGCAGCATAATCCCGCTGTGCTTGGGCATCTGCGCGGCGGGGATAGTTTATGTTATAGTCCTCATTTTACTCAGAACTATAACCAGGGAGGATGTCCTCATGCTGCCGAAAGGGGAGAAATTCGTAAAAACACTTGAAAAACTGCACTGTATCAGCTAAAATTGAAAATAGTTTTTATTTTATCAGGGATAACTATTGATTTTTGGTGATAACTATGGTACAACATATGAAGTGTAAAAAACAGCATGATCTTAAGGATTTATTGGATATTGTCAGGCTTTTGCGTTCAGACTGCGGATGCCCTTGGGACAGAGAGCAAACTCATCAGTCGGTGCGGGGAGAATTTTTGGAAGAAGCATATGAGGCGGTGGACGCGATTGATCAGCGGGACTCCGCCGCGCTGTGCGAGGAGCTGGGCGATGTGCTGCTTCAAGTGGTGTTTCATTCGCAGATAGAATCTGAAAGCGGCGGGTTTGCTTTTGAGGACGTTGTAGACGGTATATGCAAAAAGCTGATTCTCCGGCATCCGCATGTTTTTGGGGATGTTATTGCCGAAACGCCGGGTGAAGTCAAAAAGAACTGGGACGAGATTAAGCGGCGTGAAAAAGGCCAAAGCTCCTATACAGAGACGCTGAAAAGTGTGCCAAAGGCGATGCCCGCGCTTATGCGTGCGGCCAAGGTGCAAAACAGAGCCAAAAAAGCGGGCTTTGACTGGCCGGAAATATCCGGTGCTTTAGATAAAATCACAGAGGAGACCGCCGAACTGAGAACGGCTATAGCCGACGGGCAGGCCGGTGAAATTGAAAATGAGCTTGGAGATCTTTTGTTTTCGGTCGTGAATGTTTCACGCTTTATAAAGGTCAATCCTGAACGGGCGGCGGAGCTTGCCACCGAGAAATTCATAAGCAGGTTTGACCGGCTTGAGCGGCTTGCTGCTCAGCGCGGAATTGACATGAAGGAATCGTCCCTTGCACAGCTCGACGCGCTTTGGGATGAGATAAAAAACAGGTAGTTCGGCAGCTTTTTTGCTGTGGAATATATAAAATACTGGAGGTTATATTGATGAATAAAACCGAGCTGATAGCCGCTGTTGCCGATAAGGCCGGACTTTCAAAAAAAGACGCGGAAAAAGCCGTTGCCGGCGTTATTGATACCGTAGTCGATACGGTCGTTGCGGGTGACAAGGTTCAGATTGTTGGTTTTGGCACATTTGAAATGCGTGAGCGTAGCGCAAGAACAGGCCGCAACCCACAGACAAAGGAAACAATTGAGATTCCAGCATCCAAATTACCGGTATTTAAAGCCGGCAAGGGGTTTAAAGACGCGGTAAGCAAATAAATAAAATATAAAGGATGCCGGCTCTGATTTGAGTCGGTTTCTTTATTGCTTTTTTTGAAGGAAGGCCGAAAATGAGAATAGATAAATTTTTAAAGGTATCGCGCATTATCAAGCGCCGCACTGTGGCCAACGATGCTTGCGACGCGGGCAGGGTGGCGGTGAACGGCAAGCCTGTAAGAGCCTCTTATGAGATAAAAAAGGCGGATATCATTGAAATAGCATTCGGCTCAAGGAATTTTAAGGCGGAAGTTTTAAGCGTCAGCGAACACTCTACAAAAGAGTCGGCGGGGCTTATGTACCGCGTTATAGAGTAATTTTTAAAGCAGTTTAATTTATAGCGGATTATATAGCCAAACCACTTGAAAACAAAG
>DOZQ01000279.1:0-1405 GCA_003517915.1 Oscillospiraceae bacterium
CTGCGGCGGCGCAGACAAAAAAACGGAATACCTACGGCCGCGATAGTCGGATATACCAATGCGGGTAAATCCACCCTGATGAACGCCTTGACCAAAGCCGGAGTACTGGCGATGGACAGGCTGTTTGCGACGCTCGACCCCACCGCCCGCAAGCTGACACTGCCCGACGGCAGAGATATTTTGCTTATTGATACAGTAGGATTTATACGCAAGCTGCCTCATCATCTGATAGAGAGCTTTCATTCGACACTGGAGGAAGCCTCGCTTGCTGACCTTATCATACATGTGTGCGACGCGTCCAGCCCGTATGCCTATGAACAAATCACGGTTACCGACGAGCTGCTCGAGCGGCTGGGATGTGCGGGCAAGCCTGTGATTACGGTACTGAATAAATGCGACAAATCAGCCGATATGGGCATGCTCCCGGCAAAAGAAAATTCGGTGCTGATGTCGGCGAAAACCGGCGACGGAACCGATGCTTTATTGGCCGCGATTATGCGTGCCCTGCCGAATATAAGAACCGAGGCCGCGCTGCTTATTCCATATGATGACGGGGAGTTTGCGGCGGAGGTGAGAAAAACGGGTGAGGTTAAAAAGGAAGCCTACTTGGAAAACGGTTTGTTTATGAAGGTTCGCATAGACAGAAAAACCCTGGCCGAGGCCGAAAAATACCTTTGTGATGAGGATATACTGTAGTAAAAACCGATGTAAAGGCTGAATAGTTTACAGCTATAATAATCTTAAATTAATTTGAGGGAGTGGGCCGCTTGAACTACGACGAAAACAGAGCCGAGACCCAGCCCGGCGGGAATCCGCCGCAGACAAACACTAATAATTACGCTTACCCTGCGCATGGAGAACCGCTTATGCCAGCGCCGCGGAATTATCCCGCGCACGCGGAAATAAGCCCGCAGCCCGCACAGATAAATCCGCCGTATGGCGGCGGGATGTTTTCAGCGCCCAGGGCTCCGTATCCGCCTCCCGCGACTGTAAACCCGTATCCGCCCCCTGCGGCGGTCAACCCATATCCGCAGGCACCTGCCTACGCTTATCCGGCACCGGGATATTATTACGCGCCGCCGGTTGATCCTGTGACACTTGAGAAAAAAGAGGTGCGAAAAACAAGTAACCGGGTCGGGTTGGCGTTTGTGCTTTCGATGGTGCTGGTATTTGTAATCACGTTTATCGTCGAGATTGTATTGATAGCCTCAACGGGGGATATCTACGCTATTAATAATTTCCTTAACGACTCTAACTTTCTTATGATTTTTCAGATCGCCGCGTCGGTGCCCGCGTTTACCCTGCCGTTTCTTTTGGTGGCGAAGGTTTCGGGGCATAAAATAGGCGCACTGATGCCTACGGACAAGGTAAAGCCACCGCTTATGGCCGCATTGGTCGGCTTGTC
>DOZQ01000279.1:1565-8592 GCA_003517915.1 Oscillospiraceae bacterium
AAGCATGGGAACCTGTTCGCTATTTTTGCCTCGGCCATGCTGTTTGGGCTTATGCACGGCAATATAGTCCAAGCGCCGTTCGCGTTTGTGGGCGGTATCGGCATGGGGATAGCGCTTGTGGCGTCAAATTCCATCTGGCCGTGCGTTATAGCGCATTTTCTCAACAATCTGCTGTCGGTGATAATGGAAACCATATATTCGACGGATGAGTGGCTTGCCAATGTTATCTTCACCGCCGTGTTTATTTTGATTTTAATCTGCGGGCTTATATCGGCCGCTTATCTCGCAAAACGCCGCCGTGAGGTATTTCAGCCTGCCGAGCCTAGAACTCTGCTGTCGTTCGGCCAAAAGATGGGCGTGTTTTCTTCCGCTCCCTGGATGATAGTCGCCTATGTGATGTTTGGGATTACCATATTGTTCAGCCTTTTCGGCCAGGCTATGTTGCAAAGCCTTTTGGGCGGTTAAGGGGATTTCAGCGCGGTGGGTTATTTTGAGACTATGATGGGCAGGACGATTGAGCTTGCCAAAACCGCCTATGAACTGGGCGAGGTGCCGGTCGGCGCGGTGGTTGTAAAAAACGGTGAGATTATAGGCGAGGGATATAACCGCAGGGAAACCTGTCAGAACGCGGTGCTTCACGCCGAAATAGAGGCTATATCCGGGGCGTGCGGGGCGATTGGGAGCTGGCGGCTGGACGGATGTGATTTGTTTGTGACCCTTGAGCCGTGCCCGATGTGCGCGGGCGCGGCAGTGAATGCCCGGATAAGCCGGGTGATATTCGGGGCGTTTGATTATAAAGCCGGGTGCTGCGACAGCCTTATAAACCTTTTCAATTTGCCGTTTGAGCATACTCCCGAGGTGTTTGCGGGCATTTGTGAGGATGAGTGCGCGGCGCTGCTCACCGGTTTTTTCAGAGAGAGACGGCAGTGAAGAGGATAAACCGGCTGCGCCGGAGCATTCGCTTCGCGTTCGCACGAAAAACACCCGGTGCCAGCATTCTGGGTCTTATTTACCGCTTCTTTGGGGCGTTCCACGAAGAGCTCGATGACCTGCAGTTTCTGTTGCGGGGAGGGTTAATTAAGGGGGATAAAATGGGCGGATTATCAGGGCTTCCGAATGTGGGGAAGGTACTCGAAAAAAATCTTATGGAGATTGGGATAAACACTCCTGAAGAGCTGCGGGATATAGGAGCCAAGGAGGCGTTTTTGCGCATTCGCCTTATTGATCCCGGTGCCTGCCTGCATATGCTTTACGGATTGCAGGGCGCGGCGGAGGGGATCAGATATACAGCTCTTTCCGATGCCGCGAAAGATGATTTGCGGCGTTTTTTTAATAGTTTATAGGTGTTTGCAAGAAAAAAGCTCTTCGGCGGCAAGCCGAAGAGCTTTCGTATATTTCTATCTCTAATTATCCGACAGCTTTCTTAAAAACGCCTTTGTCCTAGCGTTTTCCGAATGCTCGAGCACCTCTTTCGGCGTGCCCTGCTCTATAATCCTGCCCTCGTCCATGAATATCACACGGTCGGCGACCTCTGCCGCGAAAGCCATCTCATGCGTGACTATCACCATTGTCATATGCTCGGCGGCAAGGGTTCTTATCACCTTTAAAATCTCGCCGGTCAGCTCGGGATCAAGCGCGCTGGTAGGTTCGTCGAAGAACAGTATCTCGGGACTGAGCGCCATGGCTCTGGCAATGGCTACCCGCTGCTGTTGGCCGCCCGAAAGCTGAAACGGGTACGCGGCGGCCTTATCCGACAGCCCGACCTTTTCGAGCAGCCGCATGGCGTCCTCCTTGGCTCTCTCCTTCGGGATTTTAAGCACGCGCACCGGCGCCTCGGTCAGGTTTCTAAGCACGCTTAAATGCGGGAACAGGTGAAAGGACTGGAATACCAGCCCGAACCGCCGCCTTATCGCGTGAAGCTCATTTTTACCGGCATAAACCGATTTGGCAGCCTTGCCGTTTTCGCCGGCGGGAGCGTCCCAGGCCACGGGCTCGCCGCCGTAGCTTATGCTGCCGGTGTCGATTCGCTCAAGCAGGGTCGCGCATCTTAGCAGGGTGGATTTGCCCGAGCCTGAGGGGCCTATCACCGCGACGGCCTCCCCCTTGTCAACATGAAGTGAAATGCCGTGCAGCACCTGTAGCCCATCAAACGACTTGGTTATATTCTCAATGGATAATACATGCATAAGCGTCACTCTCTTTAAGCGAATTTATAGTAAATTGACAAAACATGTATTTAAAAGTTACGAATAAATTTGTAAGTCAATTTGCTGTGTGTCATGTCTTTCGGTTGACGCCTTTGGCGGCGAGAAAGACGACTTTAAATTAAATCTTTTAGAGCAATTTGGCTGATTTTCTATATACGTTAAATCAAATTGCTCTAAGCGGAGTAGTAAGACAGGGATTTTTCGGCGCGTTCCATAATCCACGCGACAACGTAGTTCATGATATAGTAAAATACGCCCGCGATTATAAGCGGATAGACCGACGCCTGCGCGCTCGAGGTGGTTTCGGCCACCCTGAAAAGCTCCACCACCGCAATGACCTGCGCGAGCGAGGTGTCCTTGACCAGCGTGATGACCTCGTTGGTTGTGGCGGGCAGAATATTTTTAATAACCTGCGGCAGAATTATCCTGAAAAAGGTTTGGCTTCTCGTAAAGCCCAGCACCGCAGAGGCTTCATACTGCCCCCTTGGCATAGACTGGATTCCGCCGCGATAAATCTCGGCAAAATAGGCCGCGTAATTCAGTCCGAACGCGATGACCGCCGCGGTAAAGCGCCCATAGGTGAACTGAGGCCCGAAGATATAAAACGGCCCGAAATAAACAAACAGAAGCTGCAGCATAAGCGGCGTGCCGCGCATAATAGAGATATAAAGCTTTATGGGAATCCGCACGGCGGCGAAACGCGACATACGTCCGAGCGAGACGAGCAGGCCCAGCGGCAGTGAAATTAAAATGGTAAGCGCGAACAAAAGCAGAGTCTGGCCCAGCCCGCCGGATAAAGTCGCTATGACCGAGCCGATATATGAAAGCGCCTGCTGCATATCGATCACTTCCTCACGATATTAGATATACACACGGGGCAGTGTAAAAACCGCCCCTTTGCAAGTCTTATTATTCCGCTATGGTGTTTTTGCCGAACCATGTCATGGAGATTTCCTCCATTTTTCCGTCCGCCTTCATTGCGTTAAGGGTCTCGTTGAATTTGTCCCTGAGAGACTTATCCCCGAGCCTGAAACCGACGCCGTAGCTTTCAGACGCCAGCTCCTCGTCCAAAACCATATAGGGCTTGCCCTGCTTTTCAATGTTGTACCGCGCGACGATCTCATCCATAAGCACGGCGTCCGACTGACCGATTTCCAGATCCATAAGCGCTTTCAGGTTGTCGTCAAAGGTGACGACCTCCGCTAGGCTGTCTTTGAAATCCGCTGACTCGTCTAAAGCGGCCTGCGCGCTGGATTCCTGCTGTAAGGCCAGCTTTTTGCCCGCCATGTCGGCAAGGGAGGCGATGTCGGAGTCTTCCATCACGACGAGTATCTGACGGTTGGTCATATAGGCGTCGGTGAACAGGTAATCATTCTCACGGCCCTGCATGGTGAAGCCGTTCCATATGCAGTCTATGTTTTTGCTGCTAAGCTCAGTATCCTTCTGCAGCCAGCTTATCGGCTGAAAAACCGCGGTGATTCCCAAACGAGAGCAAGCTTCCTTGGCGAGATCAATGTCGTAGCCTATAAGATCGTTTCCGTCGCGGAAGCCCATGGGCGGAAAGCTGTCATCCAGCCCTATGACGATTTGTCCTTTGGCGCTGATATCCTCCCAGGAAGTGTCCTCACCGGAAGTACCGCCGCCGCATCCGGTTAAAATGAAGCTCATAACAAGTAAAAGACAGGCCAGGCATAAAAACTTTTTCATAAAAAACCTCTCCTCAATTNNATTAACAGCATATCACAATAATATTTTAAACGATTAATTGATTAAAGTAAAGACGGATTATGGCAAATTGCGAAATATCATAACCAGGGAAGTAAAATAAGTGGTTTCTATAATATGTGACTGTGTATGATTTACAGCGCGCGGTAAGCTGTGATATAATTATAATTAATGGTGTAATAATCCACTTTCGTCGGACAGAGGAGAGGCTCATATGCAAAATAAAAAACGCAGGGGATTTCATTTCCCGGTGCGAATAACGGTCATTGGGGCGCTCATCGCGCTTCAGATAGCGCTGTTGATTTTACTTATTATAGCGCTGTCTGAGCAGACGGTCGTGGTGTATTTTGTGTTTGAGGCCATAAGCATTATGATGGTTATTCACAATGTGAACAAGCCTGGAAACCCCAGCTATAAAATAACCTGGATAATTGTGATTTTGCTCTTTCCGCTGTTCGGCGGCCTGTTTTATCTTTTTTGGGGAGACAACCGTATCTCGCCGGGCAAGCGCAAACGCTGGTCGCGAATAGAGGCGGGCTCCGCGCGGTATCTTTCGCAGGACGCCGAGGTCGAGCAGGCGCTTTGGCTTTCAAGCCCGTTTTATGCACGCCAGTCGCGGTATTTAAAAATAGAGTCGGGATATCCGGTTTATAGCAACACCCTGACCGACTGTCTTTCACCGGGAGAAAAAATCCTGCCGAAGCTTTTGGAGCTGCTCGAGTCGGCGCAGAGGTATATTTTTATTGAATTTTTCATTTTGGCGCAGGGTCATATGTGGGATCAGATCCATGCGGTGCTGCGCCGCAAAGCTGCCGCCGGGGTGGAAATACGCATGATTTTTGACGATATTGGCTCGTGTGACCGGCAGTATAAGGGTTTTATGCAGGGGCTGAGAAGCGAAGGGATCAAAATCGCGGTGTTCAATCCCTTCCGCCCGTCGGTCGACGTGTTTTTAAACAACCGCAATCACCGCAAAATAGTCGTGGCAGACGGAATCGCGGCCATGACCGGGGGGATAAATGTTGGTGACGAATATATAAACGAGCTGAATGTTCACGGCTATTGGATGGATTCCGCCGTGTTTTTGAGGGGAGACGCAGCTTGGAGCTTTACCGTGATGTTTTTGGAAATGTGGCAGTTTGTCACAAAAAGGAGCACGGATATATCGGGGTTTTATCCGCTTAAAAGATATTCCGCCCCAGGCTTTGTCCAGCCTTACTGCGACGGGCCGCTGAGCGAATCGTGCGCGGCGAGGGGCATATATATGCAGATAATAGCGGCCGCCTGCCGTTATGTCTATATCGTGTCGCCCTATCTTATACTTGACAGCGAAATGATCGGGGCACTGGTTCAGGCGGCTCGCTCGGGCATAGACGTGCGTATAGTAACCCCGAAAAATCCTGACAAGTGGTATGTTCACACGGTGACGCACTACAATTATACCCAACTGCTGAAATCCGGCATACGCATTTTTGAATATACGCCGGGCTTTGTGCATTCCAAGCTGTTCATAGCAGATGATTCGGTCGCGACGGTCGGCTCGGTCAATATGGACTACCGGAGTTATTATTTTCATTTTGAATGCGGCTGCTGGATGTATAACACACAGGCGGTTTTGCAGGTCAGGGAGGATGTGCGCGGTATTTTCGCGGCGTCAGAGGAAATTTTGTATGAAAAGTGGAAAAAGCGCCCGGTCGGAAGAAAAATCATGCAGTCGCTTTTGCATTTGGCGGCGCCGTTTATGTAAACACTTTGTAAACGGCGTGACATATTGCCTCATTCGTGTTGACTTTTTCGGTGCGGATGGGATACAATAGCATAAAAGAAGAACAATTGGAGGAATGGAACCGTGAGTGGGCAAAAAAGCAAGCTGTTGCTGATCTTTACCTGCGCCGTGGCGGTTATGGCACTGGCGGCGGGCATCGCGTTTTTTGTTTATAAAGCGTTTGGGGAAAAAAATTCAGAAAGAAAATACATCGAATGTGACTGCGACCCGGATTTTACCTGAGTCGCCGGAACGATAATTACAGCACATCAAAAAACCTAAGGGGGTGAAAATACTCCCTTAGGTTTTTGTGCGTTTTAGCGGTGCCTGTACGGACGCCATACATGGCGTCCGTTTAAAAGGCGCAACAGTACTATTTTTTTGCTTTGACGGTAACGGCGGCGGGGATTTTGCCGACAATAACCGCCGCAGCCGAGGTCAATATAATCTCGGGGATCATATAAAGCCCGTTGTAGACGACCGAATAGACGACCGCGAGACCCGCGCCTGAGAATCCCGACATTACCCACTGCCTGAAAGCGGCGGGCAGCGCCGAGCTTCCGTCTGTGAAAAACCACTCGGCCCATTCGCCGTAGAAAATAGCGCCCGAAATAATATGCACAAGATACCGCAGCAACAGCGCGGCCATAACTCCCAAAAGCAACGCAAGCCACGGCTTTTTGATTTTTTTACGGAAGACGCCTCCGAAGCCCAAAACCGTATAGGCCACGACATAGTCAAGCAGACAGATAAGCAGAGCCTTCCAAAGAACCATGTAGCTGTCTCCGCCCGGCATAAAAAGTGCCGAGACGACCTTAAAGCCCATCAGCATTTGTACGAATGAATAGGCGGCTCCGGTGAGCAGTCCCCATTTTACGCCGTGGCGGTAGGAAACCAGTACGATGGGTAACATGCTGAAAATGGTTACGGTGCCGCCGAAGGGCAGCTCAAGCCCCAGGGCTTTGCTGACAAGCTCGAGTACGGCCGCTATCGCGATCATCAGCGCGCTTTCGACCAGGCGAAGGGTTTTTGTGTTTTGCATAATACTCTCGTATAATGGAATCATCCCAAACAGGGGGTGGTTCCATTACTTTCCCCTTTCGTAGTATTTGATTGTATCAGCGGGATAGCTACCCGCCCGATATAATAGATTGGGCGCTGCGGATTTGTACATAATTTCTACGGCAATGACCGTTTGGAGGTGACTCAAACCGCAGGTTCCTGTCTCAATTGGTAATCAGTTGGTTAACGCAAAGACGTTTCATTTACGTGAATACATTGGCAGGGATACTGCGGCAAACAAGCTGTGCCCAATAACATTTTGGAGGAC
>DOZQ01000120.1 GCA_003517915.1 Oscillospiraceae bacterium
ACTTTGTTTTCAAGTGGTTTGGCTGTATCAAATTGATTTAAAAAGTGCTTATCAAAACCCGCCATATCAGATTATATCCCCGTCGTCGAACAGATCACCGCACTCGGGGCAGAATTTAGGAGGGCGCGTCTTGTCCTGAGGCTCCCAGCCGCACTTGTCACACTTGTACTGCGGTACGCCCGCGGGCTTTTTTCCGCCGCACTCTGCGCAAAACTTTCCCTTGTTCAAAGCGCCACAGGCACATGTCCAACCGTCGGCGGACTGGGGCTTACCGCATTCCATGCAGAATTTGCCCGTGTTGCCCGCGTGGCCGCAGGCACAGACCCAGCCCGCATTGTTTGGAGCGGGCGCGGCAGCCGAAGCGTGGGTCTGCTGCTGTGGAGCTTGCTGCCCCATCTGAAACAGGTTCTGCGCATTCATTCCACCTGCGCTGCCGGCCATATTCATGCCCATGAACGCCATGGCGGAGCCCGCCCCCTCATTGGACGCCGCGCTCTGCATGGCTGCCGCCTGAGCTCCCACCAAATGCGCCGCCGCCATAGTCGGATTTCGGAAGGTGGCGTTGCGCTGAAGCTCCTTGATCATGTTTTCATCCTCGTCCGACGCCTTGACGCTGGAAACGCCGAGCGACACGATTTCCAGCCCGCGCAGATCCCGCCATTTTGAGCTTAGCACCTCGTTAAGGGCCTCGGCAAGTTCCACCGTGTGCCCGGGCAGCATGGAATAACGTATGCCCATCGCGCTGATTTTCGCAAAGGCCGGCTGCAGGGCAGTCATCAATTCGGTTTTAAGCTGCCCGTCGATTTTGTCGCGGGTATACTGAGCGCTTACATTGCCGCAGACGTTTGTGTAAAACAGCATCGGATTCACGATGCGGTAGCTGTATTCCCCAAAGCAGCGAATGGATATATCTATGTCCAGCCCTATGTTCTGATCGACCACCCGGAAAGGCACGGGACTGGGTGTGCCGTATTTATTGCCTATGAGCTCTTTCGTGTTGAAGTAATAGACACGTGTATCTTTGCCCGGGCTGCCGCCGTACTTGAAACGCTCAAATACGCTTTTCAATGACGCGATGGCATTCTGCCCTAAGTCTCCGCCGGTGAACAAAGAAGGCTCCCCGCCAGCATTGAAGGTATATTGACCCGGCTCGGCGCAAAAATCCAAAACCTTGCCCTGCTCGACGATGATCATGCACTGCCCGTCCGCAACGGCTATGCCCGATCCGTTTGAAATGATGTTTTCTTCACCACTGGTGTTGGACGAACGCCCCGAAGCGCGTTTTTGCCCCTTGACAGCCATAACGTTTTCAGCAAGTGAGTCGCAGTAGAAAAACTCCAGCCACTGATCGGCCAGTACGCCGCCCGCAGCCCCCAACGCTGCCTTGATAAGTCCCATGCTTTTGCCCCCTTGTGATTTAATATTTAATACTATTTCTTGGTAAGCTCATAGCTCGCGTACAAAGCGTCCGCAGGAGCCGTAAGCGTAAGCTTGTTGTCTGTAACCGAAAAAGTGAACGTTTGAGCCTTCTCCCAAACCTCCATCTTGATCTCCACCTCATTTTCGCCGGTGATGGTATAGCTACCGGGCGCGTTGTCAAAAAAGTAGTCGTCGCTAAGCTTAAGCCCTCCCTTGCCATCGATTACAAATGTGCATACAGAGCCGTCGGTGTCAGGGCCTTCCCATGTGCCTTTGAGCGTGTCCCCGCCTCCGCCACCACAGCCCGTCAGAACCGAAACAAAAAGCACCACAAGCGCCATAACCGCAATTGTTTTTTTCATAACATTTTCCTCCCCGTTTATTTAAAGTGAGCTATAAATCCATTAACAGTATAATCCGTCTGTGATTTATGCGCCCTACCCGCCGCGGGTAGTTTTTGACGAAAAACAAAAAGCCAGACCGGTTAAAAAGGCTTGGCTCTTACTCTTATTGCGGCCCGGGGATGTGGGCAGGAGCTCAAGTCCCATGCTTTTGCTTTGGATTAAAAATGTGATTGCCATCCGGTTCCGATTGTGATATAATTTGTTATAATATAAACCGATTGGAGATGGAAGAATGCGCAATTTTTCTTGCTGATTAATATGGCGTGATAAACTTAAAGTGCGGCCTGTGCCGCCGGTTTTGTCATGCCGCGCAAGAAAAGTGCGGGATTCTTTTGCTTTACGGATATCGGTTTTGTTGCGGCCTTTAAGGCCGGCTTCTGATATTTTGCGGGCTGCGAGAAATGCATTTTCTTGCGGCTCTTTTCTAATTTATATCAGGAGGACAAAACCATGTCACTTATAAGTGTAGTAAATTTGACCTTTACCTATGATGGCAGTTATGACAATATTTTTGAAAGCGTCAGCTTTCAGCTAGACACCGATTGGAAACTGGGGTTTACCGGACGCAACGGGCGCGGCAAAACGACGTTTTTAAAGCTGCTTTTAGGAAAATACGAATATAGCGGCAGTATCTCGTCGTCCTGCCGGTTTGAATACTTCCCATATGATATAAAGAATCCTGCCCAAACTACCGCCGAAATTGAAAATGGCATATGTCCGGACTGCCTGCAGTGGGAGATCACGCGGGAATTTTCGCTGCTTGAGCTGGACGAGGAGGTACTCTGCCGTCCGTTCGCGTCGCTTTCGAGCGGAGAGCAGACCAAGGCGATGCTGGCTGGGATGTTTCTGCGGGAAAACGCTTTTTTGCTTATAGACGAACCGACCAATCACCTTGACCTGCGCGGGCGAGAGATTGTCAGCCGGTATCTGAAAAGCAAAAAGGGATTCATTTTAGTGTCTCATGACCGGGCGTTTTTGGACGGCTGCGTGGATCACATATTATCGATAAACAAAACGAACATTGACATTCAGCGCGGGAATTTTTCCTCATGGCTGCTGGATAAAGAACGCCGGGACAGTTCTCAGCTTTCGGAAAACGAGAAGCTGCAAAAAGAGATAAGCCAGCTCTCTGCCGCCGCCAAGCGCACGTCCGCATGGTCGGATAAAGCGGAAAAAGCCAAGTATGACACCAAAAATTCGGGTCTTAGAGCAGACAGAGGCTATGTAGGCCATAAGGCGGCCAAGATGATGAAGCGCAGCAAGGCCATTGAAACGCGGCGCAAAGCGGCGGCCGATGAAAAAGCCCATTTGCTTGACAATCTTGAAAGCTCCGAGGCGTTAAAGCTGACCCGCCTTCCATATCATACAAACCGCCTTGTGGTTTTAGACGGTGTCACTATCCGCTACGGCGAAAAAACCGCCTGCCGGGACGTGAGCTTTTGCATAGATCAGGGAGACCGCGCCGCGCTGTGCGGCAAAAACGGCTCGGGGAAATCCAGCATTCTAAAGCTGATCTGCGGTGAGGCGCTCGACTATTCGGGGAATTTTCAAAAGGGTAGCCGGTTGCTCGTGTCATATGTGCCTCAGAACACGTCAAATCTCAGCG
>DOZQ01000189.1:0-199 GCA_003517915.1 Oscillospiraceae bacterium
GCCGCATTCGGCCGTGTTTTCCGCGTTCGCTCATCGCGTTTGCTCATATTGTTGATTTTATGCTCGTCTTTTAGCCAAAGCCCCCGCGATGATTTCCCTCTCATCGAGATGTATTGTCCTGCCGTTCAGTATCTGATAGGTCTCATGCCCTTTCCCAGCCAGCAGAATCAGGTCTTTTGGCTTCGCGTTAGCAACCGCG
>DOZQ01000189.1:308-3814 GCA_003517915.1 Oscillospiraceae bacterium
TATGCGTGCCATCACCGGACGTTTTTCGCGGTCGCGGTCGCCGCCGCAGCCAAACAGGGTTACCAGCCGGCCTTTTTTCACATTTGAAAGCGTCGAGATCACATTTTCAAGCGCATCCGGAGAATGTGCATAATCTATCACCACGGTGAAATCTGTATCAGTCGGCACTATCTCAACCCTGCCCTTTACTCCGCTCACCTCGGAAAGCGCGGCTACTGCAGCAGTAAACGGCATGCCGGTCGCGGTCGCCGCCACGCCTGCGGCAAGTGCATTGTAAACGGAAAATTTCCCTGGCGTGGCGAAATGCACCCGCCCTATCACGCCCACGCCGACCAACTCAAAATCTACGCCGCCTACGCGGTAGGAAATATTTTTGGCAGTATAATCCGCCTCATCGCTGAGCGCCGAAAAGCTGATGCATTCGCACTGGCATTCCCTCATGACATCCCTTACTAACCGGTCGTCGTAGTTGAAAACGCCCTTATCGCAGACCTCGAATAGTCTGCGCTTCGCGTTAAGATAATTTTCCATCGTCCCGTGATAGTCGAGGTGATCCTGCGTAAGATTTGTAAACACCGCAGTGTCAAAGCGCAGTCCGAAAACCCGCTTTTGCACCAGCGCGTGAGACGATACTTCCATAACCACATATTCACAGTCGGCCGCCAGCATTGAGCCTAGTAAGCCGTGAAGGGCGCGGGCATCGGGGGTGGTGTTCGCCGCCTCGGCGGACTCGTCGCCGATCAGGCTTTGATTTGTGCCTATAAGCCCTGTTTTAAAACCTGCACACTCCAAAATCGCTTTTATAAGATATGTGACAGTGGTTTTTCCGTTGGTGCCGGTAACACCTATGAGCTTTAACTGCTTGTGCGCATGCCCGTTAATTGCCGAGCACATTACCGCATAGCTTTCTCTTGTGTCGCTTACAATTATCTGGTTTTCGCGTCCGGTGTCTCTGTTCGCCACAATAACGCGCGCGCCTTTTTTTACGGCTGCCTCCGCATAGTCGTGGCCGTCCAATCCTGTCCCTTCTATGCAGACGAATGCACATCCCTTACAGACATGGCGTGAATCTGAGGTTACATCGGTTATTTCCAGTGCGCCAAGCGGTGTACCGGCGCTTTCCGCCAGCAGGTCATGGAGTTTCATAGCATTTCTCCTATATCTGTGATTACACCCCTTGCAGACCCCAAAACATAAAGCGTTATCATTATTTCTCTATATATTATTCCACGGTATCCTGAAATCTGAATTCCACCGTTACGACGGTTCCCCATTCCACCGTTTCCCCTCCGGGAATACTTTGGGTTATTGCGCGCGCTCCGCTGGTTTCCAGACTGACTCCCGAAAATTTTACGTTCAGTCCCATCTCGGCCGCCGCGCTGTTCACCTGCGAAAGGGTCATGCCTGTAAAATCAGGCACCGAAGCCGTTTCCCGCTCCGCCTCGGCGTCGGTGTAAAGAACTACGGTTCCGGCACGCGGTACCGGCTGATCGTAAGCCGGAACCTGCCGCTCGACCTGGGCGCCGTCTCCAACCACCCGCACCGAAAGCCCCGCGTTTTCTATCATCCTGCGGGATTCCTGCACCTCTTTGCCCACCGTATCCGGCGCATTGATATCCATTTCGGCCAATTCCTCAGCGGTGTATTTGCGTTCGACGCCCATATAATCCAGAATATCATTCATGATTTTCCCGGCCACCGGCGCCGCGATGGTTCCGCCGTAAATATTTGTGCCGTGCGGTTCATCCAGCATCAAAAGTACAGCTATCTGAGGATCATCGGCCGGCGCCATGCCCAAAAATGACGCGATTCGCGCCTTTTCATTATTCTGATCCATCTTCTGTGAGGTTCCGGTTTTCCCCCCTATGCGGTATCCCGGTATATACGCATTCTTGCCTCCCCCGAGGCTTACGACATTTTCCATCATCTCGCGCATGATAAGGCTGGTTTCCTGCGATATCACCTGCTGTTTGCGCATGGTCGGCACGGTTTCCAAAACATTCCCGTCGCTGTCCATAGTTTGCTTTAACACATGCGGCTGAACCAAATAACCGCCGTTGACCGCTGCGGAGGCCGCTGTGATAAGCTGTATGGGCGATACCTTAAAGGTCTGTCCGAAGGATGACGACGCAAGCTCTATGATACCCATGGCACCCTTCGCGTGTGAAAGCGGGTCGGTCTCGCCCGGCAGGTCTATGCCGGTTTTCTGCGTAAGACCAAACGCGCCGAAATATTTCTGGAACGTGTCGATACCGACATTCTGCCCGATTTGAATAAACGCGGGGTTGCAGGAGTTCATAAAGGATTCCTGAAATGTCTGCGGGCCGTGCCCTATGGTTTTGTGGCAATGGTAAACCGTTCCCGCTATTGTTATATTGCCCGAGCAGTGGAAATTATCGCTTAGACTTACCTTGTTTTCATCCAGCGCCATAGCCGCCGTGATTATTTTATATACCGAGCCCGGCTCGTAAAGGTCGGATACCGCCTTGTTTCGCCACTGTGACTGCTGTGCCTCATAAAGAGCCTCTTCCCTCTCTTTTCCGGTAAGTGCGTCGACCGCGGCTCTCTGCTTAGTATCATAGATGATAAAAGGCTCGTTGGGATTAAAATCCGGCTTGGTGGCCATGGCTAAAATTCCGCCGGTGTTTACGTCCATTACAATGACCGCGCCCTTTGATGTCACCTCGTTGTCAATAATCGCCTGTTCAAGGTGCTTTTCCGCGAAATACTGCATGTGCTCGTCTATTGTCAGCACCAGAGTGGTTCCCTTTTGGGCGTCTATTATCTTTTCATAGCTCGAGGGCATGTCGCTGCCGCGCGCGTTTTTCGCCGTGACCTTTCTGCCCGGCACTCCTCCCAAAAGCTCCTCGTAATACGCTTCTATTCCGGCCAGTCCCTGATTGTCATAGCCTACAAAGCCCAGCACGGTTGAGGCTAGGTTGTCGTTGGGATAATAACGCTTGCTGCTTTCGTCCAGCCCCACGACCGACTGCAGGTCATTGTCTCTTATATATTTGCGCAGCTCGTCTGCCACCGATTGCTCCGTCTTGCGCTGAATAATTTCATAACCGGTTTTCTTTTCGACCTGCTCCATAATTTTTTCTCTGTCAATGCCCAGAATCTCAGACAGCCCGTCGGCAATAAGCGCCTTTTGATTTTCCTTTACGCTGTTAGGGGTGACGAATACCGTCCAGACCGACGCGCTGGTCGCGAGTATATTCAGGTTAGTGTCCAGTATATCCCCGCGCATCGCGGTCAGAGATGTATCCCTGAGCTGCTGGTCAAGTGCCTGCTGCTTATACCATTCGCCTTCCACAACCATAATATCCACAAGACGACCCGAAATGGTACCGAAGGCCGCCAATACCATCACCATTAAAATGCAAAATATTCTGCGCCACATTTTTTTTGTGGGGCTTTTGGAGACATATGCCATATAGTTCTCTCCTTTATAAAAATGCAGCTGCCCCGGCGCAGCCGGTTAAACCTCTTCACTTAATATTTAT
>DOZQ01000080.1 GCA_003517915.1 Oscillospiraceae bacterium
TATACCGAAACGGTTCGCGGCAAAAACGCGGATATGCTTATGGAGTATGCTAAAATGCTGGCCGCTGAAAAACCGGTCGCGGCGATTGTGGCTTTCGGCGACATGGGCACGTCCTCATCTACTACGGTGCTTACAATCGCGCTTGAAAAACTCGGTATTCCAGCAGTGTATATGACGGCGCCTCCGGGAACCGCAATCACGCAAGGCGTGGGGATTTATCGCGCCGGAAGGCTGTGCCTTTGCTCTGTGGATATAATGCAGGCATCAACCGTCGAAGAAGTCTCCGATGAGGTCGATAAAAAATGGGATTACATCCTTGGCGCGCTGACCACAAACGGCGACGAGCTTATGAAGCTCGCGCATATAGATTTAAAAATGGATACGGCGGCGCCGGCGGCAGACGGACTTTTGCCGTTTATTCCTGAATACGACGCGGTAAAATCGGCGGAGCCTGGGGCATATATGGAAGAGGTTATGGACTATTTCAATGCCGAACATATCTGCGACGGTTTACCGTTAATCCCTCCGACAAAACGCAGATTTGACAAAATGATGGAGTATTGTCCGTGGGATGAAAACACAAAACTGGTGGACGCGTCCGGCCCCTCCGGCAAGGAAATTACCGTAAAGGACGTTGCGGTCGCCGCAGTTATGGCGGGCTGCAAGCCTAAGGCAATGCCCGTGCTTGTCGCGGCAATGAAAGCGCAGAACAGCAAGCTTTATAACTTCAATCAGTCTGTCACGACATCCCATCCCGGCGGTACGCTGTGCATTGTTTCGGGTACCATCGCGCAAGAAATAGGGATTTCAGGCAAGCAGGGCTGCCAAGGTCCCGGCTGGCCGGCGAACGCTACCATCGGCCGGGCGCTGAATCTTGTAATTATGAATGTGCTGCGCTCGGTTCCGGGAGTTTGCGATCTCGACTGCATAGCCTCTCAGGCAGAATTTACCTTTTGCTTTGCCGAGGAACCCTCTGTCGCCCAGTGGAGCATGATTAACGAGGATCGTTTTGACGCTCAGACCACTACGGTTTATGTGCTAAAGGCCGAACCGCTGCACGATATTATAGATTTTCTTAGTTTGGACGGGCATGATCTGCTGGATACGATCACCCACTGCTGCACGACGCTAGGCTCGAACAACGCTTACATGCCGGGGCCGATGGTGGTTTGCCTGACGCCTGACCACGCGATGA
The DNA here is from genome assembly GCA_003517915.1 of Oscillospiraceae bacterium. Taxonomy (GTDB): domain Bacteria; phylum Bacillota; class Clostridia; order Oscillospirales; family Acutalibacteraceae; genus UBA8129. The sequence continues at coordinate 1,196 of DOZQ01000080.1, forward strand.
TGCTTAAAAAATCGGGCTACACAAAACGGATGATCCAGGAGCATATCCACGCCCATGCGCACCATGAGGTGCCTATGCTGCGAGGCCGCGGCTTGGTTCCCGTGCGGCCGGAGAGTTTCAAAAACCGCCACCCCATGCCTGTTACCAGATTCCCAGAGGATGTCGAAATTGTAACTATAGGCGGGCGCGGCGGGCATTCCGGCGTAATACTGCCGTGGGCGCTGCACAGCGAGGGATGTGTGGAAGCGTTAAGGCTCCCCGACGGCAGCGTAGCAAAAAGTATTGAGGATTTTAAGCGCAAATAATATTACTCCGGCACTTAAAAGTCGGAAATTTGAAGTGCAAATTTGCCGGAGTAATAGAGCAACCCTGCAAATCCACAGTTATCATTTATCAAATCTGCTTTAAGAAGGAGTTGTTAATATGTCCCAAGCCCAAAATTCCGTGGCGGAAATCTATGGCGTGTATGATTACGGCGGATATGACCAGGAGTATGAGGTCGTCGTCTGCGGCGGCGGAACTTCCGGGATTGCGGCGGCTATCGCCAGCGCCCGGGCCGGCGCGAAAACCTTGTTAATCGAAAAGTGCGGGACTGTAGGCGGCCATTTCAATGTATCCGGCCCTCCGGGATTTACCTATGCGCACCTGTTTAACTGCAAAGGTCAGCTGGATGTGGGCGGTGTGGTGCTGGAAAGCTACAATCGGCTGTATAAACAGGGATACGCGCTTCCGCATTTGAGGCCGACGGCGCGCAAACTGGCCGGATATACCTTCTCTTACGTTGATCCCGACTGGTGGACACTTGAAATGTACGACATGCTTGAGGAATCCGGTGCCACCATGCTGCTGGATACGCTGGTTGTCGACGTTGTAAAGGACGGCGACAGGGTGACGGGCGTCGTGGTTGAGAATGTAAACGGCAGGGTCACAATTCCCGCAAAGGTAGTAATCGATTGCTCCGGCGAGGCTCATGTTTCAAAAAAGGCCGGCTGTGAAATAATTGAACCCGACAGAGACAGCATGCAGCCGCACTCGCTGTGCTTCTCGGCGGACGGCGTGGACTGGGAGAAACTGCTTAAGTATATAAACCGGAATCCTGAGCAGTTTAGTTATGAGGAGTATACAAGCTGTAATCCCGAGCAGGTTACCAAGGAAATGGTGTACGACCTTTACCGCAAATGCGTTGACATTAAAGAGCTCGGCGAGGTCATGGGCTTTTACGAGCTGCGTGATATAGCTCTTGCAAACGGCGACTGGCATCCGAATTCCGGAGCGGGCTTTTTTCTAATGCCCAAGGAAGGCGGAAAAATACTGGCTCATTTCCAGCACTCAAACCATGTAGACCATGCGCTTCCCTCCGACGCGTGGGATATGACGCGCAGCAACATTGAGTGCCGCAAACAAATCCGCATAGCCTGGCGGTTTTTCAAAAAATACGTTCCCGGCTTTGAAAACGCCTATATCGTTTATATGGGGACGGAGGTTCGCGTCAGGGAGGGGGCGCGCGTTATGGGCGACTATGTCTTCACAAAAGAGGATGTTCATAACGAAGCCCGCTTTGACGATGTTATCGGTTTGGACTCCACTCCGTCCGGCGTGGCGCATACAAACGACGTCAACACCCTTGCGAGCGCACCCGGCGTGCTAAAGAACCACGGCTCCTACGCAATCCCTTACAGGGTGCTGGTACCCAGAAAAGTTGAAAACTTTTTTGTCGCAGGAAAGCATGTGTCCGCCGACCATGAGGCATACCTGCGATTTGTACAGCAGACAATGGTCACCGGACAAGCGGCCGGCGTCGCCGCAGCCCTTTGCGTAAAGCATGGCATAACTCCCCGCGAGATGGAAGCCGACGTCACCGAGCTTCAAAGAATTCTGCTAAGACAAGGAGCGATTCTTTCTTTACCCGATGACGAGACGCAATTCACATTGGATACACTGGGTGAGCAATGATTTAATCGCGGTGGATGCAATATGATAGGTGGATGCAAATATGATAAGGGGGATTGATAGAACCCATAAGTTTGCGTATCCAAAGCGGCATCACTTAAAAATATTTTAAGGAGGTATTTTTGTGAAAAGAGTTACGCTGAGTACGGAAGAACTGGAAAGGGCGGCGGACAAGCTCTGTTTGCCTCTGGACGAAGGCACAAAGGAGCAGGTGCGCGGGACAGTTGAAGGCTGGTTGAACGACTGCAACGAATTCTGTGAGGAAATGTCAAAACCGGAATACGATTCTCTTATGCCCGCCAGCCTCTTCTCGTGTGAATCCTAAATAGCCCGGTCATTTTGTAAAAGGAGTGGTATTAATGAATAATCTCGAATTGCGAAAACTGTCTCTTGCCGAGGCACAGGCGTTAATTTTCAATAAGAAGCTCTCTCCCGTTGATTTGCTTGAGGCTTATTTAGAGCGGATTGAACAAACCGAAGAAACCCTGAACGCCTTTGTTGAAGTCTATGCTGACTCCGCCCGCCGCGAAGCAAAGGCAATGGAGGAAATGCAGATGGCCAACCATTTTATTGGCCCTTTGCACGGTATTCCAATCGCTTTAAAAGACAACATAGCTCTTAAGGATTTGCGTACAACTGTCGGCAGCAGGGTATACTCCGAGAATTTTTCCGAACAGGACGCTCCGGTCGCGGCAAAGCTCAAGTCCGCCGGTGCTGTAATTGTCGGCAAGACCCTGATGCATGAGTTCGCGTGGGGTGCCACTACCGATACGCCCGCTTACGGCGCGTCTCACAACCCGTGGGATACAAAACGCTTCTGCGCCGGCTCCAGCGGCGGCTCCGCCGCTTCGGTCGCCAGCGGAACCTCAATCGCGGCTCTCGGCACAGACACGGGCGGTTCCGTGCGTCTGCCGGCAAGTATATGCGGGCTGGTCGGCATGCGGCCCACCATCGGCCGGGTGAGCGTCGAGGGTATTACGCCGCTGTCATACACGCTGGATTCCTGCGGTCCGCTTACCCGCGATGTAAGAGACAACGCGATTATGCTAGGGGCCATGGCCGGTTATGTACCGACCGATCCCAGCTCCGCGAAGCTGCCGACAATGGATTTCACCGAAGACCTTGACATGGGCGCAGGCAGACTGCGTATCGGTATTTTGCCGGAGGTTCTGTTCCAGACCGATCAGCCCGACGTGGTCAAATCGGTTAAGGACGCTTTGGACATCTATCGCGAGCTCGGCGCTGAGATTGTGGAATGCCGCATGGATAACCTCGATTTGATGCAAAAGGCATGGTACGCCGTATGCAGCATGGAAGCCAGCACAATCCACCAAAAGCACAGCCGCGAGCGGCAGATGGATTACGGCGAGGACGTGCGGACATTGTTGCTGGCTGGCGAGTTGCTTCCCGGCACAGCCTATCTGCAGGCACAAAAATACCGCCGCTGGCTGCGCGGGCAGTTTGAAACCGCGTTCAAGAATGTTGATATGTTCTTGTTCCCCACATTGCCTGCTACGGCCGTGCCGATTGGGGAATATGATCTTATTATCAACGGCAAGGAGGAGAACATGCTCCCGCTGACATGCACCTATGTCTGTTACGCGCCTGTGACCGGTCTGCCGGCTCTCAGCGTTCCGTGCGGTCTTGACCACGAGGGTCTTCCCATCGGCATGCAGCTCCTCGGCAAAGCTTTTGCGGAATCTACGCTGTACCGTGCCGCCGCCGCGTTTGAAACAAAATTCACGCTCAAAGATAAACTGCCTTTAGTTTAAAAGAGCTAAAAAGAGGAAGGGGAAAATTATGACTGCGAGAAAGGCCAACCCGAATTATCGCTGGGTTATAATGATTATAAACGTACTAATCTGCGCGCTAGCCTACGCGGGACTGACCACATGGAGCATGGCGTCCCCGAAGCTTGCGGAAACATTTAAGATTTCGGCTACTGTAGCCAGCCTTGGCTCATCGCTGTTTATGCTCGGCTACGCCGTCGGCAGCCTGGTGGAAAACGCGATTGCGATACGCAAAGGATTCCGCGCCGCCGGTATAGTCGGACTCTTGATGATGGTAATCGGCTGTTTCGGTATTCCTATAGCGCCGAACTACGCCGTTGTTCTGCTGTTCAGGTTCATGCAGGGATGGGGTATATTGTGGCTGGTAGGTGTTAACAGCACCGTCGCATGGTTCCCTGCACGCCAGCGCGGTCTGGCCTCAGGTATTGCCGGTTCAGGCAACGCGCTGGGTATGGGCTGCGGAGGTCTTTTGGCCACAGCGTTGCTGAATATTTCCGGCAGCTGGCAAGGCGCGTTCCGTGCCTTCGGCATCGTCTTGTTGGTCGGCGCCGTGATTTGGGCCGTGCTTATGCGCAATCCTCCAAAAGATCTGTATCCGGAGGATGCCATTGTCGAGACAGGTGTCACGAATGAAAAAGAGATCAATCCTTATAAAACCGTGGCGGCATGGCTGTGCGGACTCTGCCTTTTTGCCCTTGCGTGGCATCTGATCGGATTTAACACCGTCGTTGGCAGCTATGTGACTAAGCTTGGTTATTCCGATGTACAGGCCGGCACCGTGATTCTGTTCTGCGGCTTGGTTGGCATTCCCGCGCCGGTGCTTGCTGGCTTTGCGTCCGACGCCCTGGCAAAGAGAATGTCTCCTTTGCGAGCCCGCTCTATCACACAGGCAATCTGCTTCGCGGTTGCGGCGGTTACGGTCTGCCTCTATCCGATAATGGCCTCAAGCTCCATCGGCATGGCGGTATTCGGCGCTGTATTGGTCGGCGCAGGTACTCCGGCGGTAAACGCGACGCTGGGCGCACTGCCTATGGATCTGCTCGGCAACCAGAAGGCCGCAAACAAAATGTTTGCCCTGACCTGTCTGGTAGGTCTTGGCGCCGGCGGTTTTGCGGCTCCGTTCATCGCAAACTATTCGGCGGAAAACTTCGGATTTAACACTTCTATGATTGTGCTGGGTCTCGGCGCTGTGTTCGGCATAATCATCAGTCTGGTTCTGCCGAAATTCAAGCTTAAACACTAATAAAACACAAGTCTGCAAAATTTCAAAGCCCGTTCAGGCAAAAGCTTGGACGGGCTTTGAAATTTTATCAAAACCGGAATGTAAAAGCTGACAGACTTGTAACGTCAGCTTTGTGAGAAGTTTTTATTATTTTGCCAACTATAATTTAACGCAATTTTACAAAATATGCATCTATATTCAAACCACTTGAAATGTGGCATAGGATTTTCGGAGATATTTTTTGTATGTCAAGGAGTACGACGCAGCTTTAACGGCTTAAAGTAAATATGATAACGCAGGCAGGGCTAAAATAGAAGGAATAGCGTATCTTATTGTAATTGGTTTTGACTATAAATGTTTCATATAAAATTGTTCTAGAATCTGTTGACATAAGCAACGGGCGCCTTATTTTTAGGTGCAAATTCTAGCTATACCTTGTTGTCAAAACTTGCAGTGGGGACGCCACGGCGGCGTTTTCCACTTTGTCTGACAAAAATTCCGCTCAAATGTATATGGCACATTAACGTCAGTCAATATGCCATATACACGAAGCAAAACATCTGAGCATTTCGAACTATGTCAACAGATTCTTACAAGAGTCATCAAGCTGTTTGTTGGCGTCTTGCGCAGAAAGGTATGATAGTACTATTGCTTTTTCAGCTCAAACCAAAATGTGCTGCCCATGCCCACTTCACTTATGACACCATATTCGGCACCATGAAGCGTAAGCAGGCTCTTTACGATTGAAAGCCCTATACCCGTACCCACCACGGCTCTTTTATGCGTCTCATTCGATTTATAATATCTGTCCCAAATCGCGTCTTGTTTTTCTTTCTTAATCCCGGCGCCCGTGTCGGTGACTTCAAAGCGCACATTGCCGTTTAACTCTTTAAGCGATATAATAACCCGCTTGTCATCCCCCGTAAAATTGACCGCGTTGCTTATCAGGTTATAAATCGACCGCTTAAGCCTCGCTTCGTTGCCGAAAACGATCAAATCCTCCTCTATATCCGTTTCAAATTGGTAACCTTCCTTTTCGGATAATACCCGAAGGCTCATAAGAATATCCGTCAGGCAAGTGCTTAAATTCACATCTGTTTTTAAAATCTCGGCGTTGCCGGATTCCAGTTTGGAAAGCTCAAGGATCTCGCCCACCATGCCGGTCAGCCGATCCGCCTCCTTTATAATTGTATCGCAGTGCAGGCTGCGCTTTTCGGCATCATTCCCCAAAACATCCTTAATTAATTCGCCGTTTATTTTTATAATGGTAAGCGGAGTTTTCAAATCATGGGATACGTTAGCGATAAACTCACGACGGTAACGATCCAGGCTGTGAAGTTCATTCGCCGCGTAATTCAAAGCGGCGGTAAGCTGGCTTATCTCGGTATATCCGTTGTCGTTAAATGGTGTGTCCAGTTCTCCATTTACCATACGCTGAGCCGATTTTGTCAGGTTAATAATTGGCTTTGCGAGTTTTCTTGAGAACCACTGCGCCATAATAAGCGAAAGGAAAAACAGCGAGACCGTAACAATAAGGAACTGTGTTTTTAACACAGATACAGTAGTATCTATGGAAGGTATCGGGCTACTAATATATAAATAATTTACTGCGCCGCTGGTATTATACACCTTCGCGACATATACTGACCGTGACATACCAAGCTGCTGGTCTTCTCTTATATAAGAAATTTTACCGTTCGGACTTTCTTTAAGATGCTTCAATACTATGTCCAATTTGATATGCGACAACTGCCCTCCGCCGTTCGCAGAAGACGTATCGGATGAGCTTGACGGGAAACCGTCAAAGGTCCAGGTGACCTGCTCATTTTCATCCAGCATTATAATGCGGATGTTGTTTTTGAAGGCGTATTCGCTCAGGATTTCCCTGTAATTGGGCTGATTAAAGCTGCCGGTGATTTTGTCCCCTATGCTTTTTATTTCGTTAAGCTTCATGCTCTCGTAAAAATTCCCAAGCAATATGAACTGCAGTGACCAGAGTACCACAAGGATTATGACCGAAAAAAGCATGAGATACAGCCAGTTTTGAAACTTTAGTCCTTTAACATTTATCTTCAAACCTATATCCAACCCCCCTCAGAGTCGCTACGTGATCTTTGTAGTCGCCAAGGTTTACGCGCAGAGTTTTTATATGGGTGTCCACGGTACGGTCGTCGCCGAAAAAATCGAAGCCCCAGACATTGGCCAGTATCCTTTCACGCGAAAGTGCGATATTTTTATTTTTGACCAGATAGAAAAGTAGGTCATATTCTTTCGGCGTAAGATTTATGGCATCCCCGTCGATTGTGACCACCCGTGCGGTAATATCCACCGACATTCCGCCGAAAGTATATATCTCATGCACCTGTTCGCTTTCGGCGGATTGTCGGCCGCTGTTCCTGCTAATTATTACATTAATACGGGCGATTACCTCTTTTGGAGAAAAGGGCTTTGTCACATAGTCGTCAATACCGACCTCGAATCCAAACAGCTTGTCGTATTCTTCACCGCGTGCCGACAGCATAAGCACGGGTATATCCTTTATCTTCTTGATCTCTTTGACGGCCGTAAAGCCGTCCATGCGCGGCATCATCACATCCATGATGATAACGTCAAAGTCATTTTCACGGCACAGAGCCACCGCTTCCATGCCGTCCTTGGCTTCTGTTACCTCAAATCCTAAAAAATCCGCGTATTCTTTAAATCCAACTCGGATCGCATCCTCATCATCAACCATTAAAATTCTGGCCATTTTGATTCCCTCCGGTATTATAGTTAATCACCATGATAATTTGTTATATATAATCTCACATGATAAATCGTTTATAGTATTCTAATAATATAGTGATAATATGTCGCGGTAATGTAGATTGTGTGAGAGTTGAAAAAATATATTTTGCATTATTGCATTATATAGTCGACCCGCTTTAAAGTTAGTCGACTATAAAGTTTATGGTTGAGTTTGTTTTTAATAATGGTATTTGTATAGGAAAACCTCCGGCTGTTGCCGGAGGTTCAGACTGTCAAAGAACCCCGGT
>DOZQ01000128.1 GCA_003517915.1 Oscillospiraceae bacterium
GGGATAGAAGTGGAAATCCCGCAGACTTTGCGTTCGCAAAGTCGAGGAATTGGGATGAATAGCCCGGTTTTGCCGCTTGGGTCAAGCGGCAAAATGCGCCAAAAATATTATAGTCTAAAACAGGCCGGAAATTTTTCCGGTGTTGTCGACGTCAATTTTTTCGGCGGCGGGGACGGGCGGGAGGCCGGGCATGGTCATTATTTCGCCGGTTAGAGCCACGATGAAGCCTGCGCCTGCGGATATTTTTATGTTCCGCACGGTGAGAGTCCAGCCTTCGGGAGCGCCGAGTAATGACGGATCATCGGAGAAGCTGTATTGGGTTTTTGCCATGCAGATTGGGACTTTGTCCATGCCGAGTTTTTCCAGTTGTTCAATTTGTTTTTGGGCGTTGGGCAGTATGGAGACTTTTTCAGCGCGGTAAATCTTTTTGGCGATGGCTTCGATTTTTTCACGTATTGACAGATTCGTGTCGTAGGCAAACTCGAAGTTGTTGGGCTGTTCGCATAGCCGTACTACTTCTTCGGCAAGACAGATGCCGCCTTCGCCGCCTTTTGCCCAGACTTCGGACAGCGCGACATTGACGCCTAGTTCGCGGCATTTTTTCTCAACCAGATCGAGTTCGGCTTTGGTGTCTTTGGGGAAGGCGTTGATCGCGACGACTGCCGGCAATTTGTATACTGTGGTGATATTTTCTACGTGCCGGAGGAGGTTCGGCAGTCCTTTTTCAAGGGCGGCGAGGTTTTCTTTTTCGAGGTCGGCTTTGGGAACGCCGCCGTGGGATTTGAGGGCGCGGACTGTTGCCACGATTACTGCCGCCGATGGCTTGAGGCCGCCGAAACGGCATTTGATGTCGAGGAATTTTTCCGCGCCTAAATCCGCGCCGAAGCCCGCTTCGGTTACGACATAATCGGCGCATTTCAGCGCGAGCCGTGTTGCCATAATCGAGTTACAGCCGTGGGCTATGTTGGCGAATGGCCCGCCGTGAATGAATGAGGGTGTTCCTTCAAGTGTCTGCACGAGATTTGGTTTGAGCGCGTCCTTGAGGAGGGCTGCCAACGCGCCTTGGGCTTTGAGCTGGGCGGCTGTCACGGGTTTTTCGCTTCCGTCTGATTGCTTGCCGTAAGTGTAGGCCACGATGATTCTGCCTAGCCGTTCTTTCAGGTCGTCAATGCCGGACGCGAGGCACAGCACTGCCATTATTTCCGAGGCTACGGTAATGTCATAGCCGTCTTCGCGGGGCGAGCCGTTCGCTTTTCCGCCGAGGCCGTCAATTACAAAGCGCAGTTGGCGGTCGTTCATGTCGACGCATCTGCGCCAGATAATTTTCCGGGGGTCGATGTTGAGTTTGTTGCCTTGAAAAATGTGGTTGTCAACCATTGCCGCGAGGAGATTGTTTGCCGCGCCGATTGCGTGGAAGTCGCCGGTGAAATGCAGGTTGATGTCCTCCATTGGCAGCACCTGCGACCAGCCTCCGCCCGCGGCCCCGCCTTTAATGCCGAAAACCGGGCCCAACGACGGCTCCCTCAGGGCAATAACCGCGTTTTTGCCGATTTTTTTCATCGCCTGGCCGAGACCGGCGGTGGTTGTGGTCTTGCCCTCGCCCGCCGGGGTGGGATTTATCGCCGTGACCAAAATCAGCTTGCCGTCTTTTCGGCCCTTTACCCGGTCTATAAGGGACTGATTAAGCTTTGCTTTATATTTGCCGTAAAGCTCCAGCTCGTCCTTCTGCACGCCTAGTGACCCAGCGATCTCTTCAATCGGTTTGAGCGCCGCCGACTGCGCTATTTCAATATCTGTAAGCATAGTTATAACCTCCGGTAAACAGATTAACTTAGATAAGCTACAGTATAACATATTTTGCCGGCGGGATAAAGAGGGATTTGCCAGTGGAGCTGCGCAAAATAAATTTTGCACAGCTCTGAGGGCAAGCTTCACTTTGGCCGGTTTACCAAAAACAGGGTTGAATTTTTGGTTGTTTTGTGATAGGATGAATTCTGGAGAGTTATTTTTACATTGTGTTTGCCGCATATTGCGGAGAGATGGAGGTTTTTATGTTGGGACATAAATATTCTGTAAAAGAATTTAAAGAAAATATTGTGAAAAAATTGGCGGTGGATTTTACCACGCTCCCGCAGGAGGCGTCGGATCAGCTTTATTACAAGGCCATAGTGCTGATTCTGCGGGACATCCTATCGACCCGCCGGGTGGATTTTGACCGCGCCGCCCGCGCCGCGGGCGAAAAGCAGATTTATTATTTGTGCATGGAATTTTTGCTGGGCCGTTCACTGCGCAACAACCTGAGCAATCTCGGGCTGGAGGAAACCGCGCGCAAAGCCCTTTTAGAGCTTGGGGTAAAGCTCGAGAGCATCTACGAGGTAGAGCCGGACGCAGGTTTGGGCAACGGTGGCCTGGGCCGTTTGGCGGCCGCGTTTCTCGACGGCCTTGCCACCGGGGAATATCCCGCGATGGGATATTCGATAAAATATGAATTCGGTATTTTCAAGCAGAAGCTGGTGGACGGCTGGCAGACCGAGCTGCCCGATCCGTGGCTGGCCGGCGGGGATGTCTGGTTTAACGCACATCCCGAAAAGGCGGTAGAGGTGCGTTTTGACGGTACCATAAGAGACTGGTGGGACGGCCCTTATCATCAGGTGGTGCACGAAAACTATTCGCCGGTGATGGCGGTACCCTACGATCTTATGGTCTCGGGGCACGGCGGCAAGGGCATAAGCGTGCTTCGGCTGTGGAGCGCTAAAGCTCCCGGAATGGACATGAACCTGTTCAACCAAGGGGATTACATGCGCGCGGTGGAGCAAAACGCAATGGCGGAGGTAATAAGCAAGGTGCTTTACCCGGCGGACAATCACGTCGAGGGCAAATCGCTGCGGCTTTTGCAGCAGTATTTTCTGGTTTCCGCCTCGGTGCAGGATATTACAAAGCGCCACGCCCGGCGCTATTCCAAAATGGACAGCCTGCCCGACAAGATAGCCATACATATAAACGACACCCACCCGGCGCTCGCCATCCCAGAGCTTATGCGCATACTGCTGGACGACTGCGGCTACAGCTGGGATAAAGCCTATGAGATCGTATGCAGGGTATGTGCCTACACCAACCACACCGTTATGGCCGAGGCGCTTGAAACCTGGCCCGAGGATATGATAATCCATAAGCTGCCGCGCATTTATCAAATACTCAAGGAGATGGATAACCGTCTGCGCCGCAGCGTATGGGAACGCACCGGCAAGGCCGACACGGTCGAGCGTACCGCTATAATTTCAGGCGGCAACATACGCATGGCCAATCTTTGCGTCGCGGTCTGCCACAGCATAAACGGCGTGTCGCGGCTGCACAGCGATATTTTAAAACGGGTGGTTTTCAGCGATTATTACGCCCTTAATCCCGAAAAATTCCACAATGTCACCAACGGCATAGCTCACCGACGCTGGCTTAATCAGGCGAATCCCGAGCTTGGCAGTCTTGTGACCGGGCTTATAGGGGACGGCTATTTAAAAGACGCCGAAAAGCTCGAAGGGCTGCTTAAATATGAAAACGACAAAAGCGTTCTGACCCGTTTGGAGGAGGTCAAGCGTGCCAACAAGGAAAAGCTGGCGAAATATATTTTAAAGACGAACGGGATGAAGGTTGACATCGCCTCGATTTTTGACGTACAGCTCAAACGAATGCACGAATATAAAAGACAGCATATGAACGCGCTGCACATATTATCGGATTACATCTATTTAAAAGAAAACCCCAACGCGGATATGCTCCCGCGTACCTATATTTTCGGGGCGAAGGCCGCGCCCGGCTACTACATGGCCAAAGAAATTATTCAGCTTATATGCAAGCTGTCTGAAATGATAGAAAAGGATCCCGCAGCGCGCGACCTTATCAAGGTTGTTTATATGGAGGATTACCGCGTGACCCTTGCCGAAATAATCATGCCGGCGGCCGAGCTGAGTGAGCAGATATCGCTCGCGGGCACCGAAGCGTCCGGCACCGGCAACATGAAGCTTATGCAGGGCGGCGCGATAACCATCGGCACCGAGGACGGCGCGAACGTCGAAATCCACGAAGCGGTGGGCGACGAAAATATCATAATTTTCGGCATGACGGCCGACCAGGTGCAAAAAAGACGCGCCGAGGGCTATGCTCCCGGAATCTATTACGCGCACAACCAGCGCCTTAAAGCGGCGGTGGATATGCTCAGCCCCGGCTTTTGCGGCCGCTCGTTCGACGATATCGCCCAGTCGCTGCTCCGCTCAGACCCATATATGGTAATGGCGGATTTCGGGGACTATTGCGGCGCGCACAATATCGCGCAGGAGCTGTATAAAAACCGCGAAAAATGGAACCGCATGTCGCTTGTCAACATAGCAAAGGCGGGCCGGTTCGCGGCCGACCGCGCGGTGAGGGAATACGCCCGGGATATATGGCAGTGCGGCAAACGATAAAATAATTCATAAAACATACATTTCGGAAATAAATAATAATATAAATGTATGATACGGAGGGATATAATGCTGCCGTTTGATTCCAGAGACCCCGTGTATAAAACTCCTTTCGGAGCTGTTCCGGCCGGCGAAAAAATAAGGTTTTCGCTAATATTACATAAAGACCGGGTTTTGGGAGAACCAGTGCTTTCGGTGAGGCATGACGGCGGCGAAGCCCTGATTCTACCTATGCCGCTTGAACGCGGTATGGATGAAGGCTTCGGCGTTTATACCGGCTTTTTTACGCCGGAACACACCGGGCTTTATTTCTACGATTTTTCTTTTAATACCGAAAACGGCGCCGAGAATATAAGGCGCGGGGCGTACGGCAAAGCCACCGGGGAGATATCCGGGGGCTCGTGGCAGCAAACGGTTTATAATAAGGATTTTAAAACGCCCGGCTGGCTTTCCGGCGGGCTTATCTATCAGATATTCCCCGACCGGTTTTGTCGGCTTGATCCCGCACTCGAAAAAATGCCGGCTGACCGCTATTACAGCGGGGACTGGGACGCGCAACCGGCTTATGAGCAAACCGGCGGTAAAAAAGTGCTTGGCAACGACTATTACGGCGGGAATATCGCGGGCATAATCTCTAAGCTGCCCTATCTGAATTCTTTGGGTGTAAGCTGCATCTATTTAAACCCGATTTTTGAGGCGCATGCCAACCACCGCTACAACACGGCGGATTATTTCAGCGTCGACCCGCTGTTTGGTACAGAAAAGGAGCTTTCGCTGCTGTGCCGGCAGGCTCATTCCTTCGGGATGCGGGTGATTTTAGACGGGGTTTTCTCCCACACGGGCTCGGACAGCCGTTATTTCAACCGCGAGGGGCGCTACAGTGAGCCGGGGGCCTATCAGTCCAGAGAGTCGAAGTATTTTCACTGGTTCGATTTTCAGCACTGGCCGGACAAATACCGCAGCTGGTGGGGCATAGACACCCTGCCGGAGGTCAACGAGCTTTCGGAATCTTACACCGAGTTTATCACAGGGGAAAACGGCGTGCTGCGTCACTGGCTGCGCCTGGGCATAGACGGCTGGCGGCTGGACGTCGCGGATGAGCTGCCCGATACCTTTATTGAAAAGATAAGGCGGGCGGTAAAGGCCGAAAATCCTGACGCGCTGCTGCTGGGCGAGGTCTGGGAGGATGCCTCCAACAAATACAGCTACGGCTGCCGCCGTAAATTTTTAATGGGCGGCGAGCTTGACAGCGTTATGAATTATCCGTTCGCTCAGGCGATTATAGACTTTTTGACCGGAGGATACTCCAGAGATTTAATGGCATGCGTGCTCGACATATGCGAGAATTATCCGCAGAATGTAGTAAATATACTGATGAACCACATCGGCACCCACGACACCTCCCGTATCCTCACCGTGCTTGCGGGTGAAAAAGCGGCCGGCCGGGGCCGGGACTGGATGGCGCATAAATCCCTGGGCGATGATGAGTACGCAAAGGGAGTCAAATTTTTAAAGCTCGCGTCAATTCTGCAATATACCCTGCCCGGCGTGCCGTCGCTTTATTACGGCGACGAGGCCGGTATGCACGGATATATCGACCCTTTTAACCGGGGGACATATCCGTGGGGGAGTGAAAACAAAGAGCTGCTTTCATGGTACCGGATGTTGGGTCGCCTGCGGGCCGCCTGCCCGGCGTTTGACGGCGGGGAATTTTTGCCGGTCTATTCCGACGCGGGGCACATCGCCTATATAAGGCGCAGGGATGAGGATGAAATTCTTATCGGAGTCAACCGCTGGTGCGACCCCGAGCCGGTTGCGCTGCCCGAATCGTTTATCGGCGCGCGCGTGCTGTTTGGCCCCGCCCCCAAGGAGGGGATTCTGACGGTTCCGGCGGAAGGGGTTTCGGTGCTGTCGGTGGGCGGCTGGGCGGACGGCTTCGAGCCGGACGAACCGCGGGAAGGTACGATTTCGCGTTCTATTGAATGATCCGCATATGCGTAGGGACACGATATATTATGTCCAAAACCCGGACGCCATTTATGGCGTCCCTACAAATAAACAGTCATTTTTTCAGGCTCGGGCGCTCGGCGCTTGATTTTATAGTTGATACTTCCGCGGTTTTCTGTCATAATATATTGATAATAATACGACTATGATATTGCAAAGGGATGTGGAAGCTGTGGATTATAAAACACTTGCGGAGATGATGTTCCCGGAGGTGACCGGCACGCCGGAGGAACTGGAAACCCGGTTCCCAAAAAGAGAGCTGCCGCAGGGAGCCTCGGTTACGAGATTTGCTCCGAGCCCCACCGGCTTTTTGCATATCGGCGGGCTGTTCGCGGCGCTTGTATGTGAACGCGCCGCGCACCAGAGCGGCGGCGTGTTTTTTCTGCGCATTGAGGATACCGATAAAAAGCGCGAGATTGAGGGCGGCGTCTCGCTTATTACCGAAGGCCTGCGCGTATTCGGCATCACGCCGGACGAGGGTATCGTCGGACAATCGGAAGAAAGCGGCAATTACGGCCCCTACCGGCAGAGTGAGCGGGGGCCGGTTTACCATATCTACGCGAAATGGCTCATCGGGCAGGGGCTTGCTTATCCCTGCTTTTGCGATGAAAACCGGCTTGCGGAGGTGCGCTCCCTACAGGAGCGGGAGAAAAAACGCACCGGCTATTACGGGGAATACGCCGTTTGCCGGAGCCTTTCTCCGCATGAGGCGGCGCGGCGCATAGAAAACGGCGAGCCGTACGTTTTGCGACTGCGCTCACCCGGGGACGAAAGCCGCCGTATTAAATTCACCGATCTCATAAAAGGCGAAATAGAAATGCCGGAAAATGATCAGGATATTGTGCTGCTTAAATCCGACGGGATTCCCACCTATCATTTCGCCCACGCCGCCGATGACCATTTGATGCGCACGACGGCGGTCATCAGGGGGGATGAGTGGATATCGTCGATAAATATACATTTGCAGCTTTTTTGGCTTTTGGGATTAAAGCCGCCGAAATACGCGCATATCGCGCCGATTATGAAAGAGGAGCAGGGCAAAAAGCGCAAGCTTTCCAAGCGCAAAGACCCCGAGGCGGCGGTTTCATACTACGCTAAAGAGGGCTATCCGGCCGGAGCGGTGACGGAATATCTCATGACCATAGCCAGCTCGGATTTTGAGCAGTGGCGCAGAGCCAACAAAAAAGCGCCGCTTGGTGAGTTTAAGCTGAACCTTAAAAAGATGAGCATTTCGGGCGCGCTGTTCGACCTTGCCAAGCTAAACGACGTCAGCCGGGGAGTAATCTCTGAAATGACCGCCAGAGAGGTTTTTACTCAGGTAAAAAACTGGGCGGAAAAAGAGGATACCGAGCTGCGCGCGCTGCTTGAAGCCGACCCCGAATATGCCGGGGCCATATTTTCTATTGACCGGGGCGGCGCGAAGCCCCGCAAGGATATTGCCAAATGGAGCGACGCGAAAGACTATCTTTCTTATTTTTACGACCAGCTTTTTAAGGTGCAAGACCCGCTGCCCGACACGGTGAGCGAAATCGACGCGGCGGCGATACTCCGGGAATATATGAAGGCTTACAGTCCGGGTGACGAACGGGACGCGTGGTGGGAAAAGCTAAAATCCGTCTGCGCTCCGCTCGGTTATTCGCCGGATATAAAGGAATATAAAAAAGCCCCCGAGCAGTTTAAAGGGCATGTCGGGGACGTCAGCACGGTGATAAGGCTGGCGCTTACCGGGCGGCGCAATACGCCCGATCTTTACAGTATTACGCGGCTGCTGGGACAAGAGCGGGTGACGGCCCGGCTGGCCGGCGCTGTAGGCGGCTATGAGGAGAAAAACGCTATGCAGAAAGACAAGCTCCCCGAAACTGAAAACGAGGCCGAAAAAGCACACTCGAATTTTATTGAGGACGAGATAAACCGCGATCTCGAAACCGGGGTTTATAATCGTGTGCAAACCCGTTTCCCGCCTGAGCCGAACGGTTATCTTCACATAGGACATGCCAAGGCGATATGCATTGATTTCGGTCTGGCGAAAAAATATAGCGGTATTTGCAACCTGAGGCTTGACGACACCAATCCGTCAAAAGAGGACGCCGAATACGTCGAGGCGATAAAAGAGGATATCAAGTGGCTGGGCTTCGAGTGGGCGAACGTCTATTACGCCTCGGACTATTTTGATTTCATCTATGAATGCGCCATAAAGCTTATAAAAAAAGGTCTCGCTTTTGTTTGTGATCAAAGCGCGGAGGAGATGCGCGCCTTTCGCGGCACCCTTACCGAGCCGGGGCGTGAGAGTCCTTACCGAAACCGGCCGGTGGAGGAAAACCTCGAGCTGTTCGCGCGCATGACAGCGGGGGAATTTAAAAACGGGGAAAAGGTGCTCAGGGCGAAAATCGATATGGCGTCGCCGAATATCACCATGCGTGACCCGGTAATTTACCGTATTTTGCATATGCCGCACCATCAGACCGGGGATAAATGGTGCGTTTATCCTATGTATGATTTTACCCACTGCCTTTCGGACGCCTATGAAAAGGTGACCCATTCGCTTTGCACGCTGGAATTTGAAAACAACCGGCCTATTTACAACTGGTTTTTGGAAAAATGTGAAATCGCAAATCCGCCGCGTCAGATAGAGTTCGCGCGCATGAACGTGAATTATACGCTCACCAGTAAACGCAAATGCTTAAAGCTGGTCGAAACCGGCACGGTCGGCGGCTGGGACGACCCGCGCATGGCGACCCTGTCGGGTATGCGCCGCAGGGGATATCCGCCCGCGGCGATAAGGGCGTTTTGTGAAATGATAGGGGTGTCAAAGGCCAACAGTGTCATAGATTTCGCGATGCTTGAGTCCTGCGTGCGGGACGAGCTTAACCAAACCGCCGAGCGGGCGATGGCGGTGCTGCGCCCGCTTCGGGTTATAATCGAGAATTACCCGGCGGGCAAGACCGAAACCGTCGATGTGGAGATTAATCCGAACAAACCGGAGCTGGGTACGCGGCCGGTGGAGTTTTCGGGCGAGATATTCATTGAGCGAGAGGATTTCATGAAAGAGCCGGTAAAGGGATATTTCCGCTTGTTCCCGGGCACCGAGGTGCGTTTGAAGGGTGCGTATATAGTCAAGTGCACAGGCTTTGACAAGGATGAAAACGGCGAGGTCACGGCGGTGCGCTGCACCTATGACGAGCTTTCAAGGGGCGGCAGCGCTCCCGATGGGCGCAAGGTCAAGGGCACTCTGCACTGGGTTTCCGCCAGCAGCGCGGCCGACGCTGAGATCAGGCTGTACGACAGGCTGTTCACCGTAGAAAACCCGTCGGCCGAGGAGGATTATTTAAAGGTACTCAACCCTGATTCGCTGATTACGCTCACCGGCTGCAAGCTTGAACAGTGGCTGACGGCGGCGGTTCTGGGCGAGAGGTTCCAGTTTATGCGGCAGGGCTATTTCTGCGCCGATATCACCTCCACGCCTGAGAAACCGGTGATCAACCGGATTGTCGCGCTCAAGGATTCATGGGCGAAGAAAAAATAACAAAGGAGAAAGCAGCGATGAGTTTATTCAGGGTTCGCTCGATTATGTTAATGGGGCCGATAGTCGCGCTTGTGTGTGTGCTCATCGGGGTCTATGCTTCCGGCCCATTGCAGATAGGCTGCTTTGTGCTGGGCGGCATATCGGCGCTGGCCGCGCTTATTCTCGAATTCACCCTGTGGCGCTGCCCGATGTGCAAAGCGAAGCTTCCGCGCAGAGGAATGCTCCGCATTGAGGAATGTCCGCATTGCTACGGCAAGCTGGACATATAGGCGAGCTATGAACTAACTGTGCAGGGGAGAACTTTGTTCGCCCG
>DOZQ01000009.1 GCA_003517915.1 Oscillospiraceae bacterium
AAAGAGCAAACACTCTGTATGCGGGTAACGGCGCATATCCGTCGCGGCTTACTTTAAGCAGTGTTCAGCCGCGCCGCTCGGGAGGGAACTTCACATGGCCGCGTACAGGCGCGTTTTCAGCCGGGTCGCACCCTCTCTTTGGAACGCGGGAAGCACGCTACTTTACTCCGTCACAGCGTTTTATATATGTAAAATAATATATCACCTGGCAGGTGATTTTGCAAGATATATTTTAGGGATCAGGCAAATTGCAAAAAAACAGGAAGAAAATTTATGATTCTGACATTATTTTCGAATGAATATGTGATATACTGAAATGGCAATGGCATCCATGACATTAACGGTCGGGAGGATAACAATGGTATTTTTAACTTCTGAGAATATAAAAGAAATAGAAAGCCGCGCCGCCGAAACCGGCATGACCCATCTGCGTCTGATGGAAAACGCGGGCTCTGCCGCCGCCCGCATTATACGCGAACGGTATGAGGTTTCGGGCAAAAGTATTTGTGTTTTATGCGGCAAGGGCAACAACGGCGGTGACGGCTTTGTAATAGCCCGCAAGCTTATGGACGCGGGCGCTATCGTCACGGCGATTTGCGTGGCGGATCCTCCGGCCACGCCGGACGCCACGGAAATGTTTCAAAGGCTTTCGGCTTTAAAGCCGGATATAATATTTTTTGATACCAGCCCCGAAAGGGTTTCAATTCTGCTGAAAACCGCGGATATTATTGTGGACGCGATATTCGGATACGGATTTTCGGGAGAACTAAAACCGTCGCTTCTCTCTCTTTTTAAATATGTTTCGGCGGTTTCAGGCACGGTTGTGTCTATTGACATGCCCAGCGGCGCAAACTGCGACACCGGCGAAACGGCCGAAAGCTGCATCGCGGCGGATCTGACCGTCAGCTTTATAGCGCTGAAACCCGGTCAGGCCGTCTATCCGGCCGCCGCTTACTGCGGGGAGCTTATCGCGGTGCCGATAGGCGTGCCGCAGGAGCTGGTGGAGGAGGTAAAATCCGAAATGTTTTCAGTCGAATATCCGCTTATTGCCCATTTGTTCGGTACAAGGGACAAGCAGGCTCACAAGGGGGATTTCGGCAAGGCGCTTTTGGTGTGCGGCTCAAGGGATATGCCGGGCGCGGCGGTCATATCCGCAAAGGCTGCCGTGCGTTCGGGTGCGGGGATAGTCAGGCTCGCGGTTTCGGATGATCTGCGTGCCTGCGTGGCGGCGCGGCTAAGCGAATGTGTGTTTTTGAGCCTGCCCGAGACCGGGCGGGGGGGATTATCCGAGACCGCGCGCGAGACGCTGACAAAGGCGATGTCCGAAAGCACCGCCTGTCTTGTTGGATGCGGGCTGGGACAGGGAGAAGATGTTTCCCGGACGGTTACTCATATTATAAAAAACGCGGAATGCCCCATTGTAGTGGACGCGGATGGCATAAATGCCATTGCTGGGAGCATAGATATTATCGGGCAGTGTGACGTTCCTGTGATAATAACGCCGCATCCGGGGGAAATGGCGCGGCTGTGCGGAGTGACGGCCGAAGAGATACAACGCTCAAGGCTTAAATATGCGGCCGAATTTGCCCGACGGCACGGCGTAATAACGGTGCTCAAGGGCGCAAATACCCTTATAGCGCTGCCACAGGGCAGAATTTATTTCAATCTGACCGGTAACGCCGGCATGGCTACCGCCGGCACGGGAGATATGCTCAGCGGAATGATCACGGCGTTTTTGGCCCAGGGCTTTGATCCCGAATACGCGGCGGTTGCCGGAGTTTACCTGCACGGCATAGCGGGGGATATAGCGGCGTCAAAATATTCTCAGCGCGCCATGACGCCTGAGGATATGATAGGGGAGCTGCCCGAGCTTTATCTGAAAATGGAAACGTCCGATTCTGATTGACGCGGCCTTGCCGGCTGCCGGACATCAGTATGTCGGGAAGAAAGGCGGCAGGCTTATGAAAAGGCGGATAAAATCCTGTGTGAAAATTACGGCGCTGGTTTTTGCAGTATTCCTGCTTTTTTCGGGATGTGGGAAACCGGTCAAGGACGAGGCTCCGGTACCCGAAACAATTAAACAGGGATTTAGCTGCGACGCGAAAATCCGCTACGGCGACATGGATTTGACGGTGAAGGTGTCAAGGCCGGGACTGCAGGAATGTATTGTAGAGGTGATCGATCCGCCGCCGCTTGACGGGCTGAAAATGCACTGGCAGGGCGAAGACATGAGCATGAGCTATAAGGGGCTCAGCCTTGACTTGATAGACGAGATGTTCCCCGACACGGCTTTTGCGGGTGCTTTAAATAATGTCTTCAATTCGCTGGCCGCCGCTCAGAGCCTTAAGGTGAAAGAAGAGGACGGCAGAATGACTTTTTCGGGAACCGGTGACTCCGGCGGCTACAGTGTGACTATGAATATGCAAACCGGGCAGTTAGAGTCGATAAGTGTGCCGTCGCTTGGTCTGGATGTGGATTTTATCGCGTTTTCTAGTTACTAGAATCCGCGGTTTAAAGCAAATACCACCGGATAATTAATCCGGTGGTATTTGCTATGCAAAAATATGATTTTAGAGCAATTTAATTTATTAATAGGTTATAAAGAATAATCAAATTGCTCTAAAACAATAATTTTCAAGTCGTCTTTCTCGCCGCCCCCGGCGGCAACCGAAAGACATATTACACATAGCAAATTAATACTTATTGTCTCTGTGGTATACAACTTATATTTTGTTAATTTGCTATAAACGCACGGCGCTCTCGGCTAACACCGAAACCGCACCGTATACGAAAAACTTCACACATGGACTTTTTTGTGTAATTTCGTAATGGACCGGATGATGCGTGAAGTTTTATATGAGAGGAAATATGCGGGAAGTGGATTAGCCTGTAACCTCTATTGCGCCAGAGGGACAACTGTCCGCCGCCTCATTTGCTTCTATTGCCTCATTCGCGGACAAGTCGTCTTTCTTGAGAGCTACGGCTTTATCATTCTCATTCATTTTATAAAGATCCGGAGACAGGCTGGGACATAAAGCGCAGCCGATGCATAAATCCTCGATAACATTTGTTTTCAAGTAAACACACCCTTTCATAAAGATGATTCCTCAGAGTGTAGTTTGCGGAGTTATACGTAGATTATTCGTTTTCAGACATTCCGGATGCCGCGGGCGTGAATTTTTTATAAACCAGCCAGACGGCCAGGGCGCAGAGCGTACCCAGAACAACGCCGGCTAAAATGTCGGTCGGGAAATGTACAAGCAGATAAATGCGGGAAAGAGCAATCAGAACGGCTAAGCCATAAGCCGCGATTCCGATTTTTTTATTCATTTTAAAAAGTATAAACGCCGCCGCGAAGGCGCAGGCGGTGTGCATTGACGGAAAGGAGTAGTTGCTTGCCGATACCAGCGGAGTAAGTGTCTCAAACTGAATAAAAGGCCGCGGCCTTGCTATAAGATGCTTAAGCAGAAGCTCGCCGGTCAAAGCGCCCAAAGCAAGCGAAATCAAAGACAGCAGCCCATAGATGCGGCGGTTTTTAAAAAGAAGGAAAATCAGCGATATGACGATCCAGACGGCACCGTGATCCCCAAGGGACGTAATAAAAATCATTATATTGTTCAAAACCGGTGTGTGCAGCGATTCAACCGTGTGAATACACCAGGTGTCAAAAGCATTTGTCAAGTATTATCCCCCCTCGAGCCTGTATACAAAATTTATACCATTATAAAGACCATATATAACCGCCCTGTGAACAAATATAGTGAATTTTACATAGCGCAGGTTGTCAAGCATATGAATCGGTGGTAAAATGATAAAATATAGTGAAGAGAGGGTGCGTGCCAATTGGTTTGCAGGGAATGGACGGTTGCGGAATATGACAAGGAAATCGCCAAGCAATACGCGAAAGAGCTGGATTTAGACGCGTTCATTTCCTTAATCCTTGTGGCGAGGGGATTCGGCGATCCCACAGAAATTGAGGAATTCTTATCCGCCGACGAATCTATAATGGGCGATCCGTCGGAGCTGCCGGATATGAGCTTGGCTGTAAACAGGATACGGCAGGCGATAGACCGGTTTGAGCAAATAGCGATTTACGGTGACTACGATGTGGACGGCATCACCTCGACGGCGATGCTTTACAGTTATCTTTCGGAAAAACAGGCAAATGTACAGTATTATATTCCCCGGCGTGACGCCGATGGCTACGGCATGAATAAAAATTCGCTCGCTCTTCTGCATGAGCGCGGGGCGCGCCTTATTATCACGGTGGACAACGGGATAAGCGCTCACGATGAAATTGAGTACGCGAAATCGCTCGGGATGGACGTGATTGTTACCGACCATCATCTGCCCGGGCAGTCGCTTCCCGATGCGCAGGCGGTAATAGACCCTCACAGGGAGGACTGCGGGTGCGAATTCAAGAATCTGGCGGGGGTCGGGGTCGCATTTAAGCTGATTTGTGCGCTTGAATCCGATCGGCCGGTAAAAGAGCTTATCAAAAGCTACGGCGAATTTTTGGCGCTCGGCACGGTTGCCGACGTCATGCCGCTGATAAACGAGAACCGCCTTTTTGTTAAAATGGGACTTGAATCTATAGAAAAAAGCGGGCGGCCCGGCATTGCGGCGCTGCTTGGCGCGGCCGGGCTGGAGGGTAAAAAAATCACCGCTTTTAACATCGCTTACGGGCTTGCGCCGCGCATAAACGCGTCGGGCCGCATGGGAAAGGCCGAGCGGGCGGTGCGGCTGCTGCTTGAAAAAGACCCGCAAAAGGCTGCGGAGCTGGCGCTGGAGTTTAACGCTGAAAACGCCGAAAGGCAGTCGGCGGAAGCGGAAATTGTAAAACAGGCGATAGCGAGCATAGAGGCGGAGCCGTCGCTTAAATACGCCCGGGTGCTTGTGGTTTCGGGTGAGGGCTGGCATCATGGGGTGATAGGCATCGCGGCTTCGAGGCTGAGCGAATATTACGGCAAGCCGGCGATCGTTATCTCGACCGACGGCGAGTCGGACGCAGTTGGGTCAGGCCGGAGCATAAGAGGCTTTTCGCTCTATGACGCCATAGCGGAAAGCAGGGAGATGCTCACACGCTTCGGCGGACACGAGCTGGCGGCGGGACTCACCGTGCCGCCGGGAAACATAGAACACCTGCGCCGCCGGGTGAACGATTTCGCATATAGAAATTACCCGGAAATGCCGGTAATGCGTATCAAGCTGGACTGTCGGCTTAACCCTAAAGGGCTGAGCGTGGACACAGCTCTGGCTCTGTCGGCCCTTGAACCATTTGGCAGCGGTAATCCCGCGCCGGTTTTCGGATTGTTTGGATTACAGCTCAAAGAGGTGACGCCGGTAGGGGGAGGCAAGCATCTCAGGTTAGGTTTTTCTAAAGACGGTACGGACATTCAGATAATGTGCTTTTCGCGCGGCCGGGAGGATTTTCCCTACTCTGCGGGAGAAACGCTCGACGCGGCGGTCACGCTTGCCGCCGGGGAATATAAAGGCAGGCCGCAGCTCGGCATATACGCGAAGGATTTCAGATATTCCGAGTCGCATCAGCGGGATATGATTTCG
Organism: Oscillospiraceae bacterium; assembly: GCA_003517915.1. Lineage (GTDB taxonomy): Bacteria > Bacillota > Clostridia > Oscillospirales > Acutalibacteraceae > UBA8129. The sequence continues at coordinate 5,566 of DOZQ01000009.1, forward strand.
GGATTTAGGCTTTATGAAAGCTTTTTACGAGGCGAGCTTATGGAAAAAGACGCGGCGGCAAAAATTCTGCCCGACCGAGGGGAGATTGCCGAGGTGTATAAATATCTGCGTCAAAACAGAGCCTATATACATCTTGCGGCATTTACCTACAGGCTGAAAATGCCGTATGCCAAGCTAAGGATAATAATAGACGTGCTTGAGGAAATGGGCTTGATTTCTTTTAAAATCCAAAAAGACAGGCTGGTGGCCGAGGTGCTGCCGGCAGCCGAAAAGGTGAAGCTTGAGGATTCTGAAATATTAAGCAGGCTCAAGAACCGGGAAAATGAGGTGAGCGCGTGAGCGTAAAAGATGTAAAGATATCCTGCGGCTTTGAGGATCTTTTAAGGATGCTTGAGGCGCACAAAGACAAGGAATCCTATGATTTAGAAGGCATATCAAAGGCCTACCGCATCGCGAGGGGGGCGCACGAGGGGCAGACACGCCAGACCGGGGAGGAATATGTTACCCATCCGGTGTCGGTGGCCTGCATTCTTGTGGAGCTGGGTATGGATTCCGAGTCGGTGATAGCCGCGCTTTTACACGACGTGGTGGAAGACACGCAGATGACCCTGCCTGAGATAAAAGACGATTTCGGGGAGGATATAGCCGCCCTTGTGGACGGCGTTACCAAGCTGGGCAAAATACCCTACACCACCAAAGAAGAGCAGCAGGCGGAAAATTTGCGCAAGATGTTGCTTGCCATGTCGGAGGACATAAGGGTAATAATTATAAAATTATGCGACCGCCTGCACAATATGCGTACGCTAAGCGCCCTGACAGAGGAAAAACAGCTTGACAAATCCAAAGAAACGCTTGAGGTCTACGCTCCCATAGCTCACCGATTGGGTATCAGGGCTGTAAAAGAAGAGCTTGAGGATCTTGCGATTCAGCATCTCGATCCGGTGGCATACGAAGAAATCCGGGAGAATCTGGAATCCAGGCGGCAGCAGAGTGTTGAATTTCTGGAAAATGTTCAAAAAAGAATCAAGGAACGGCTTAGAGATATTATCCCGAACGTTTATTTGGAGGGCCGGGAAAAATCGGTTCACGGCATCTACAGAAAGATGTATATGCAGGGAAAAACGTTTGACGAAATTTATGATATTTATGCGGTGCGCATCATTGTGGACACCGTAATCGACTGCTACAATGTGCTTGGGGTTATCCACGACATGTTCAGTGCGCTTCAGGGGCGGTTTAAGGATTATATCTCAACGCCCAAGCCAAACCTCTATCAGTCGCTGCACACGACGCTTATTTCACGCGAGGAAATTCCGTTCGAGGTGCAAATACGCACATGGGAAATGCACCAGACGGCCGAATACGGTATCGCCGCGCACTGGAAATATAAGGCCGGCGTAAAAAAAGCCGACGCGAGAATGGAAGAGCGTTTGGCCTGGATACGCCAGCTTTTAGAGTCGCAGAAGGAAACCGACGACGTTGAAGAAATAGTAAGAACCATAAAAACCGATCTCGCGCAGGAGGATGTGTTTGTAGTAACCCCCAAGGGAGATGTCAAAAGCCTGCCGGTTGGCTCCACCGTCATAGATTTTGCCTACGCCATTCATTCGGCTATAGGCAACCGTATGACAGGAGCCAAGGTCAATGGGCGTATAGTTCCCATCGACTATCAGGTGCGCACAGGCGAGGTCGTGGAGATTCTGACCACCTCTCAGCAGAGCAGGCATCCGAGCCGCGACTGGCTTAAAATCGTTAAGACGAGCGAGGCGCGCAGTAAGATACGGGCATGGTTTAAAAAAGAACGCCGCGCGGAAAATATCGTCGAGGGCAAAAACGAAATCGAGAAGGAATTCAGGAGAAACCGCATAGCTTTTGCCGAAGAGCAACGGCAGAAGGAATTTCTCGAAGCCATCGCGAAACGGCAGCACTGCGAAAAGCTCGACGACTTTTACGCGTCGGTCGGTTACGGTGGTATCCTGCTTTCAAGGATTATGCCGCAGATCAAAGAGGATTACAACAAGCTTGTAAGAGCCGAGCGCGGTGTGGAAATTGACCAGCTGCTCAGCAGTGAGCCGGTGAAGCGCACCCGTTCCTCAGAGGGGGTTGTGGTCGAGGGGATAGATAACTGCCTTATTAAGCTCTCGCGCTGCTGCAGTCCGCTGCCGGGGGATGAAATCGTGGGATTTATAACAAGGGGGCACGGCGTGTCCATCCATAAAAGAAACTGCACAAACGTGCCGCAGGATATATCAAGCTGCGAGGAGCCGGAGCGCTGGATTAAGGCTTACTGGGAGGGCGGCGGCAAGGAAAAATATAAATCCACGCTACTCATCCACGCCATAGAGCGGGATTCGCTGCTTGCGGATATAACCTTGCAGCTTGCCAACATGCATGTGGGTATACATGCGATAAACGCGCGTGAGCTAAGGGGCGGGAGCTGTCAGATAAGCCTGACGGTCAGCACCGAAAATCTTGAGCATTTGCAAACTATTCTGAGCAGGCTTACCAAGGTGGACGGCGTGGTCAGCATAGAGCGCTCGGTAGGATAAATAGGGGGAAATATCATGGTAGCGGTAATTCAAAGGGTTTCACGCGCGGGTGTCGCGGTGGACGAAAAGCCCGTATCCGAAATAGGCAAAGGGCTTTTGGTGCTTTTGGGCGTGGCTCAGGGAGACGCGCGAGAGCATGCGGAGCTGCTTGCTAAAAAGACCGCCGAGCTGCGGGTGTTTGAGGACGAGGCGGGCAAGATGAATTTAAGCGCGCTTGATGTCGGCGGGGAAATACTGGTGGTATCCAACTTTACGCTGTGCGCCGACTGTTCCCACGGGCGCCGTCCCTCATTTATAAAAGCGGCGGCGCCCGAAAAGGCCGAGTTGCTTTACGCGGCGTATGCCGACGCCCTTACCGAGCGGGGAGTGAAAAAGGTGGCGACCGGCGTGTTTGGGGGATATATGGAGGTCTCGATGAAAGGCGACGGCCCGGTGACCATATGTCTGGACACTGACCGGCTGTAGACAGTTTATATTGTGAGGTAATAATTATGATACTTAAAACAAACAGATTGATTTTGCGGCCATTCAGAGAAACGGACGCCGAAAGCCTGTATGAATACGCCAAAGACCCGCGTGTGGGGCCGATAGCCGGCTGGCCGGTTCACACGAGCGTGGAAAACAGCCGGCAGATCATACGCGGGGTGCTCTCGGCGGACGAAACCTACGCGGTGACGCTCAAAGACGAGGATATAGTGATAGGCAGCGCCGGGCTTTTAATCGGAGACGCAAGCAACCTTGGAATAAAGCCGGACGAGGCGGAAATCGGCTACTGGATCGGGGTGCCGTATTGGGGCAGGGGACTTATCCCGGAAGCGGTCAGGGAGCTGATGAGATATGCGTTCGAGGAACTTGATATCTCTGTGCTTTGGTGTGGATATTTTGACGGCAACGAAAAATCAAAAAGGGTGAATGAAAAGTGCGGCTTTAAATTTCATCACACCGAGACGGGCAAGGAATGGCCGCTTATAAACGCAGTGAAAACCCAGCATGTTACCAACATTACAAAAGAGGAATGGAGAAAGAGGCCATGAGCGGCAGGTTTATGCTACAGCGTCTGGAAACAGGTCTGATAAGAGAAAACTGCTATGTTATTACCGACGCGGCCACCGGTGAAACCGCGGTGATCGATCCGGGGAGTTTTGATGAGAGGCTGAAAAAAGCGGTGGGGGAGCCGGCGAAGGTAAAATATATTCTGCTGACCCACCGGCATTTTGACCATGTCACGGGGGTACCCGGCCTAAAGGCCTATACCGGCGCGAAGGTGGTAATACACAAAGATGACGCGCCTGGGCTGAAAGATGAGATGAGGCGCGCCGCTTCATCCGGATTTCAGCCGGTCGGAGCCGACCTCACGGTGGGCGACGGAGACACGCTTACGCTTGGCGGGCTTTCGATTCGCGTTCTGCATACGCCGGGGCATACAAAAGGCGGAGTCTGTTATATTATAGACGATGTGGTAGGCAGCGTGATGTTTTCCGGCGACACGCTTTTTTTAAACGATATAGGCCGGATGGATTTTCCAGACGGCGACTGGCGCGACATGGTGGCAAGCCTGAAAAAACTGGAGGAGCTTCCGGGGGACTATACCGTATATCCAGGGCACGGACCCTCGACTACGCTCGGCTTTGAGCGAAAAAATAACCGCTATTTTGGAAAGACAAACTATGACGATTTTACTCACTAACAACAGCTATCACTTTGAGCTTGAAAATGTGCTGCGAATTTTTTATCCGAATGAAAAAATAAGAATAACGCACGAATCCGCCGAGGATTCGTTTTTGGTGCACGCGAACGCGGACACGGGCAAAAGCGGAACCGCGCTCTCGCTTTCGGTGAAAATCGATGGGGAGCCGCTCCGTGAAACTCGGGAGACGGTTCCTCATGACAGGCCGGATTTAAAAGATTACTGCGAACTGGTACTTTCCCGCATGCTGTTTCATATACTGGTGGATATTACGGGGATAAAGCCGCCCTGGGGTGTGCTGACCGGAGTTAGGCCCGCAAAGCTTTACCGATGGATGTCGAAAACCGAAGGGTTGTCGACCGCGCGGGACTATTTTAAGCGTGAGCTTGAGGTGAGCGACGGCAAAATCCGGCTGTGTGAACAGGTGGCCGAGCGGCAAAATCCGATTTTGGATTTGTCGTCGCCGCGTTCCTTCAGCCTTTATGTTTCTATTCCGTTTTGCCCATCGCGCTGCGCGTACTGCTCGTTTGTCTCGCACTCTATAGATAAGGCAAAGCGGTTGATTCCGGCTTATGTGCGGCTGCTCTGCGAGGAGCTGACTTTAATAGCCAGGCAGGCGCGCAGACTTGATCTGCGGCTGGAAACAGTCTATTTCGGCGGGGGAACGCCCACTTCGCTTGCTGCCGAAGATCTGGAACGGCTGTTTTCGATTATCAAAAAAGAATTTGACCTGAGCACCGTGCGTGAATATACCGTGGAAGTGGGTCGCCCGGATACGGTCACGACTCAGAAGCTTGAGTGTATCAGGCGGAGCGGAGCGAACCGCGTCAGCATAAATCCGCAGACTATGGATGACCGGATTCTGCGCCGGATTGGGCGCGGGCACACGGCGGAGCAGGTGACCGGCGCTTACCGTCTTGCGAGGGAGCATGGCTTCGCGGTGAATATGGATGTTATAGCGGGGCTGCCGGGCGACAGTGAAAAGGGATTTGCATTTACACTTAATAAAATCCTGGAAATGGCGCCGGAAAATATTACGGTGCATACACTGTGCACTAAGCGTTCCTCCAGCCTAGGCGGAAATCCGGCGGAAATATGCGGCGCGGAAGGTCAACTTGCCGCCTGTATTTTAGAAAAGACGGAAAAAGATTTATATAAGGCGGGTTACTTCCCATACTATTTATATAGGCAGAGCAAAACGGTCGGCAATCTCGAGAATGTCGGATATGCGAAATCCGGATTTGAGTGCCTGTACAACGTGTATATGATGGAGGAAGTCCAGACGGTTTTGGCAGCCGGGGCGGGTGCTGTAACCAAGCTTTGCAATGGCAGGGATATCACAAGGGTGTATAATTTTAAATATCCCTATGAATACATTGACCGTTTCGATGAGATAAGTGGGAGAAAGAAACAGGTGGACAGATTCTATGAAACACTTCAATTTTGACGAGATAGATGACAGGGAGCTTATCAACCGCGCGGCGCTGAAAGATCCCGATAAATTTGTAAGGGGTGTGGAGAGCAAATACGCATCCGCACTGAAGCGCGTGTGCGAGATCATAGCAAAAAACGCGCATGAACATAAGATTATTATGCTCTGCGGCCCGTCGGGCAGCGGCAAGACCACGACCGCCGCGATGATGGCCGCAAGGCTCAAAAAAGAGCATGGCGTAGGTGCGGTGACGATTTCGCTGGACAATTTTTATATGGGCGGGAACAGGGCGCCGCTTTTGGGGGACGGCCGGTTCGATTACGAGTCGGTGTACGCGCTAAACCTTGAAGCGATAAACACAAGCTTTTTAAGCCTGATAAAAACCGGGAGGTGTGAAATGCCGCGTTTTGATTTTAAAGCTCGCAGCCCGGCTCTGGATACAATACCGGTTGAACTCAAGGAGGGTGACATCGCCATTGTGGAAGGAATTCACGCGATGAATCCCCTCATCACCGACTGCCTGCCAAAGCGCAGCCTTTACAAGCTTTATGTTAGCGTGGAAAGCGGGATATATGAAAACGGAGAGCTAAAGGTCGCCCCGCGCGATATAAGGCTGACCCGCAGGATGATCAGGGATCATCACTTTAGAAACTCCAGCCCGCAGCACACCCTGTTTTTGTGGGACGGCGTTGTGGAGGGAGAGGATAAATACCTGTTTCCCTACGCCGATACGGCCGACATGCAGCTGAATTCCTTTCATAGCTATGAGATGTGCACCTACCGCAACGCGGCGATAGAACTGCTGGAGCAGGTGAAGGCAGGGGAGCACAATTACGGGCTCGCGAGAAGGCTGATAAGGTCATTGGTACCGTTCGAGAGGCTGGACGAAGGCCGCGTGCCGGATTCTTCGCTGATACGTGAGTTTATCGGCGGCAGTATTTATACTAGTCCAATATAAAATAGTAATTATATTAATCTACTGTAATCTATTGAATTAATCCGATGATGAGTGATATAATTAAGTGAAGATATCTTTTTGCCGCCGGCCAGCGGAATGGCGGCAAACCAAAAGATTTTTAAAGCCGCTGGAGAAATGGAGTGAATGATGGGATTTATTGAAGATTCGTTTGTAAAGGCAAAAGAGGTTATTGATATTGCAGGCAAAAAAACCGGCGAAATGATTTCGCTGCAAAAGCTTAAGGTAAACGCTTCCTCCTTGCAATATCAAATTTCCCATGACTATGAGGCGCTGGGACGGCTGTGTTATGAGGCAAAGAAAAACGGCGAAAAAAATGAAGACGCGATTGCCGAGCTTATTGAAGAGATGGACGAAAGAAAAGCCGAGCTTGCGGAGCTTGAGCGTCAAATCGCTTTGGCCAAGGGAGTGGTTATCTGTCCGGTATGCTCGACCCGCAATGTTATAACGGCGGCCTACTGCAATAAGTGCGGGAGCAAGCTGAGCCAGGATGACGCTGAGGGTTCAGCCGGAGAAGAAAATGAAACGCCGAAGGAAGAACCGGAAAAATCTGAAGCCGAGGAATAAGCGTGTATGGAGCTGAAGCACAGCTACACGGATTACAAGAACATGGCGGAGGCCGTGGCGGTTCGGCTCGGTGAAATCCCCAAATGCGCGGTGGTTTTGGGTTCGGGGCTCGGTTTTATTAAAGACCGTCTTACCGACTGCCGGAGCATGCGCTATGATGAAATTCCGGGCTTTACGCTGCCGGGCAATCCTAACCATTCGGGGGTTTTATCGGCGGGTCGCCTGACGGGAATCCCCGTTTTGCTTCTTTCAGGGCGGGCACACTGCTACGAGGGCTATGATATGGCGCGGGTGGCCGGTTATGTGCGTATGCTGGCTCTTCTGAAGGTGAAAAAGCTGGTGCTGACAAATGCCGCCGGCAGCCTGCGACCCGAAATGAATCCCGGATCGTTTATGCTCATAAGCGACCACATAAAGCTTTGTGCCGAGAGTCCCCTTACCGGGCCGCATATGCCGGAATTCGGAAAACGGTTTGTCGACCTTACCAGATGTTATGACCCGGAACTGCGCGCGGCCGCTAAGCGGGCGGCAAATACCGCCGGAGTAGTTCTGCGCGAAGGGGTTTACATGTATTTTGCGGGGCCGCAGTATGAGACTCCCGCTGAGATACGCGCGGCTAAGGCGCTCGGAGCCGACGCCGTGGGCATGTCTACCGTCCCCGAGGCTATTATGGCGAGAAGCGTCGGGATACGGTTGCTTGCGGTTTCCTGTATCACCAATTTGGCCGCCGGGCTTTCGGACTGGGAGATCAGCGACGCCCATGTGGCTGAGACCGCGCAAAAAACCGCAGGGGAATTTGAAAGGCTGCTGAGCGGGATACTAGAGAATATTCACACGATTTAGGTAAACGTTTGAAAGGATAATATGAATAAGACTGTAAAGGTCGGCGTGGTTATAGCCGACGAGCAGGAGTATGTGCCGGTCAGAGAACTGGCAAAGCGTGCCGGCGGTTTTGCCGCAGAGCTTTACGGTGATGAGCTGACCATAATCCAAACTGAAAAAAACGGAAAAACAATTGAAATTTATTTTGTGCTATGCGGAATAGGCAAGGTTAACGCGGCGGGGGCGACGGCGTTTTTAATCGCGCATGGGGTTACGCATGTTATAAGCTCGGGGCTTTCGGGCGGAATTTCCGGCATCGCGCGAAACGGCGTGACAATCGGCAGTAAATACATAGAGCATGATTTTGATCTGACCCCATTGGGGCTTGAGCCGGCTCAAAAGCCGCAAAAGAATTACATATACCATGCGGATGAAGGTTTGGCTGATATTTTTAAAGAGACATGTCCCGGTGCGCTGACCGGCGTCATGGTCAGCGGGGACTGTTTTGTCTGCGAGGCCGAAAGGAAAAAAATGCTGGAAGAAACCTTCTCGGCTATGTCCTGCGATATGGAGTCGGCGGCGGTGGCGTCAGTCTGCTTTAAGGCGGGTGTTCCGTTTGTGGCGGTGCGCCGGATTTCGGACTATGCCTCGGAGGGTGCGGTCGAAAGCTACCGCGAGATGAACGACAAGGCGGAGCCGAACCTGATAGAAATCGTGATGGAGGGTATCGGGCGCATATAGTGCCTGCAATCCTAAAATATAGGGCATGTTTTGACATCCCGTCCAGTAAGATATACTGATATATATTTTACTGGACGGGTGTGATGTATTTGGAAAAACGGCGCAGGCATCAAAGCGTTTTGCACGGGGCGCTTATTCTGATGGCCGCCGCTGGACTTGCCAGGATCATCGGAATGGTCTTCCGGCTGCCGCTGGCCAATATGATAGGCGGCGTGGGGATGGGATATTTTACGAGCGCCTATGATCTGTTTATGCCGGTTTACGCCGTCGCAATGGCAGGTTTGCCGGTGGCCGTTTCACGCATGGTGGCCGAAAACGTTTCACGGCGCCGCTTTAAAGACGCTAGGCAGATTCTGCGCATATCCCGCCGGGCGTTTTTGATAACCGGGCTTACCGGTTTTTTTATCATGGCTCTGGCAGCGTATCCCTATGTCGTCTTTACAGGCAATCAAAACGCGCTTGTCAGCATATTGGTTATCGCTCCGACATTGCTCTTTTGCTGCATTATGTCAACTTATCGGGGATATTATGAGGGGATGCGCAATATGTATCCCACCGCGGTTTCTTCACTAATTGAGGCAGTATGCAAAATGGGGTTGGGGCTGGCGTTTGCGCAAGGCATACTGAGATACGCGGCGTCGGAATTTTCGGCCTCGGGCACGGTGTTTGGGCAGCCTGTTCTGTCGGACGGCTCAGGCGCGTCGCTCGAGGAGTTGGCGCGTCATGCCGCGCTGCCCTATGCGGCCGCGGGAGCATGTGCCGCTATCACGCTCGGCACGGCGCTGTGCGCGGGATTTTTACTGAT
>DOZQ01000144.1 GCA_003517915.1 Oscillospiraceae bacterium
TTCAAGTGGTTTGGCTATATAAAAATACGTAATATAATATCTCCATATCAAGGGATAAGTTTTCTTAAATCCCTTGATATGGAGGCGGATTTGTTTTTTGGTTTAACCGCACTTTAACTGTATAATATCGGCTGGAGCTGTCTGCCATGCAGTGCCTCAAAGACCGCCTGCGGAAGCTGTTCAAAAACCGCCACTGCCGATCTGGGTTTTTTCATCGGATCGTCCTGTCTAAAAGGTACAAAAAATATATTCTTGGTACCCAGCAACTGCCCTATGTTTTTTGCTGATCCGCTGAGCGCGTCGTTTGTCGCAATCGCGATCAACAGCGGTCTTTGATTGCGCAGATGCGCCTTCGCCGCCATTGTGACGCTTGTGTCAGTTATTCCGTTGGCAAGTTTTGCGAGAGTATTTCCGGTGCAGGGAGCAATAATCATAATGTCCAGCAGTTTCTCAGGGCCTATAGGCTCCGCATCCTCTATGCTTGCAATCACCTCCCGTCCGCATATTTTTTCTACCTGGGACTTTATATCGTCGGCTTTTCCAAACCGCGTGTCGGTTTTATAGGCGGCATTTGACATAATAGGTATAAGACTAAACCCCTGCGCCTTTAGGGCCTTCATCTGCGGTATAGCCCCCGAAAAAGTGCAATGTGAACCGCACAGGGCAAATCCCGCCGTTAATTCATCCATTCTTATCCTCCTGAACTATATTGTAAATCGTGTCCCGGATAATGGCCGCTGCGGTTTTAGGCGCTACCTTACCCGGCAGAGACAATGCTCTTATCGATTTTATGCCCATTGTACCCGCCGCTTCAATATCTATTCCTCCCGGATCGGACGCCAGGTCGATTATTAAAACCGACTCCTTATTCGTAATTTTTGACAAAGCATGACGGTCAAATATTACATCAGGCACTGTATTGAATATTATGTCATATTCTTTTTCTTCAGCAAAAATTCCAGAAATATGAACCGCTCTGCAGCCCGCCTGTTTTATCCATGCCAAATCGGCGCATTTTCTCGCGCTCACCGTCACATCCGCTCCCAAATCCATAAGCATCTTAGAAAGAATTTTGCCGATGCGGCCATATCCGCTGACAAGGCATTTTGATGAATGCAGGGTAAAATCCGTTTCTCTGATAGCTATTTCGAGCGCCCCCTCGGCCGTCGGAATGGCGTTGAGTATGCTCATCTCTTCCCTTTTAAGATAGTCGTATATGACAATTCCACGAGCTTCAGCGGCTTCGGTCAGCTTCCTGTCAAGCATTCCACCGACGGCTATGACTCCGTCTTGTAAATTGTCAAAAACCTCCGCCAAATAAAGCCGAGTATAGCTGTTATTCGCGTTAATCGTAACGCCGTCTCTGGTCGCCGGCAACGGCAATACCACAATATCCGCCGCTAAAACCGCTTCTGGCAGCGGTTTTGCTTTAATTTCACGGGAAACTATCGTGGAGTTCTCCATGCCGCTGCAAATCACCTGATGTCCGTCCCGTGTCAATAAATTGGCAAGATACGCCTGCCGATCATCTCCTCCAACCACTGTGTATCTCATATTCATATCCTTCCCTCTTTACATATTATGAGGAATTATTGCCGCCAGTGCAAACCTATAGGTGTTTTTCCACCAAACGGAGTAAAATTTTCTTCCGGTTAAGCTCCGGACTTACTATGACCTCACCCAGGAGCTTTTCAAGCGCCTCACCGATTTTTTCACCTTTAAATCCAAGCTTTATAAGATCAAACCCGTCTATATCCAGCATACGCAGGAGGTACGGCTCATTGTGATCCATAATGGCGGTGAGCCATGCCTTGCACTCGGCAATATCCTCTCCCAGCAGCACGCCCCGCGTCTCAATAATTCCTTTCCAAAGCTGCGGCGGAAAACCAGAAAGGCGGGTTTTCATCTCCGCTTTTGAAACAAATGCTGGCAAACGCAGTTCATTTATAATCCCAGCCGACAACTTACTAATCTGTTTATCGCTTTTAAGGCGGCGCAAAACCGTCTCTGGATTAGCATCTGACAGATAACAAAGCGCGGCAAAGCGCAGCGAACACTCCGGCGGAATTTTCGCCAATAGCTCAAGTTTTCTCCCCGATGATATGCCCGCAGACAAAAGCCCCCCCGCGTTTATTAGCGGCTCAAGCGACTGCGGCGCCGCGCCCAACATACATTTTATAAGCTCCCCGAAAATCCGCTCGGCACTGATATTACTCAGTGTCTCTACCCGCCTTAAAGCTGCCTCAAGAGTTTTTTCTTCTATAGTATATTCAAGCACCGACGCGAACCGAAAACCGCGCAGGATTCTGAGCGCGTCCTCGGAAAAACGGGTGTCGGGGTCTCCCACCGCCCTTACAAGCTTACTTTTCAAATCTGCCCTGCCACCGAACGGATCTTTTAGCTCACCTGTAAGGTTCATTGCCATAGCGTTCACCGTAAAATCCCGCCGCGCCAGATCCTCTTCGATAGAATCAACCGGGATCACCGTTTCGGGGTGCCTGTGGTCACGGTACTCTCCGTCCACCCTGAAACGGGTCACTTCAATAGGAAAATCCCCTATCATAACCGTTACCGTACCGTGGCGGATTCCCGTCTCAATAACCCTATCGAATATCTTCAAAATTTTCTCGGGCGGCGCGGATGAAGCTATGTCGTAGTCCTCGGGTGTTTCGCCGCGCAGCAAATCCCGCACACAGCCGCCTGCAAGCCACGCCTCATAGCCGTTTTGTTCAATCCTATTCATACATTCCAATACACTAAGCGGTATATGATATCTGTCCATACACAATTCCTTTTCCGCTGCAAAAGGCGATTTTAAAACTTTGTTGTTTATTTTTGCCCTTATAAGCAATATAATAATAGAAATAGCTTATTATATTTCCCGCCCAGCTCCGCGCTGCGGGCCGGGATTATTTTTGACTGTTTGGCCGGGGCGTCCGCTTCGCGTGCGCACGAATAAAGTTTGGTGCAGCGTTCCGAATATAATCCCCTGCCCTGCCTTGGTGTTCCTTAAAGCCCAATACCCCATCGCTGGAACGGCGGGAAACGGTTAATTTTACGCGCGGAGAATGGAAGATCGGTAATGACAAAAGTTCAGACGGAAATCGACTCACTGCTTAAAACGGTAAAATCTATTCACATGATAGGTATCGGCGGTTCGGGTATGTGTCCTTTAGCGGAGATACTGCACAGCTGGGGATACTCCCTCACCGGTTCAGACAATAATGAAACCGATACTTTGGCACGCATTAGAAAAATGGGGATTCCCGTGACTTTAGGCCACAGCCCCGACAATATAGCGGACGCTGAGATGGTTGTCTATTCCGCTGCCATCATGCGTGATAATCCCGAGCTTTCAGAGGCATTCAGGCGCTCGGTTCCCACCTTTGAACGTTCGGTTCTTTTGGGAGCCGTATCCCGCCGATATGAAAATTCTATATGCATATCCGGCACCCACGGAAAAACCACCGTAACCTCGATGCTCGCGCAGATTATGATTGAAGCCGCCGCCGACCCCGCCGTCGTCATCGGCGGAAAGCTGCCGCTCATAGATGCGAACGGGCGCGCCGGCAATTCTGACACGCTGATATGTGAAGCTTGTGAATTCAACGACACCTTTTTGGAGCTTTCCCCCGCCGTTTCAGTTCTGCTCAACATAGATGACGACCATTTGGAATATTTTAAAACCATGGATAATCTGGTGAATTCCTTCAGTATATTTGCGTCAAACGCAAAAAAAGCGGTAATCTGCAACGGTGATGATCCGCTTGTGATGAAATCGGTTAGCGGCCTTTCTAACATTATAACATTCGGCCTTTCGGATTCAAATGATTATTATGCCGAAAATATTCGCGTACTTCCCGGCGTCAAATGCGAATTTGAGCTTATGTATAAAAAAGAGCTTTTAGGCACCCTCCGCCTGAACGTACCAGGCCGCCACAATGTACTCAACGCGCTGGCGGCCTCAGCCGCCGCCTTTTATGCCGGCATGAATTTCAGGCAGATAGAATCCGGGCTTGCGCATTTTACCGGAGCCGGCCGCCGTTTTGAAATTTTGGGGCGTCCTGACGGAATTACCGTCGCGGACGATTACGCGCATCATCCGACCGAGCTGCGCGCGGTGCTTTCCGCCGCGATGGAAATGGGCTTCAATAAGGTTTGGGCGGTTTTTCAGCCCTTCACTTTTTCCCGCACGGTTATGCTGATGGATGATTTTGTAACCGCGCTTAAAATCCCGGACAGGGTCGTGCTCAGTGAGATAATGGGTTCACGTGAAATCAACACCTACGGCGTGCACGCTTCCGATCTAGGCAAAAAAATTGACAGGGCGGTATGGTTTGAAACCTTCAATGAAATAGCCGATTATATCTTTTCAAACGCCAAAACAGGAGATCTTGTGATAACTTTGGGCTGCGGAGATATATATAAAGCCGCCAAGCTGATTCTAGAAAAATACTAAAAACATCGAGTCGTTTTTCGGAGTTTTTTCTGACATGAGTGTCATAAAACAAATATGTTAAAATACCATGTCTTTTCCCGTCGTTTTTGGTAAAGCCTACGGCCTCAACCTTTGATTTGGCCGATAACAAAAGGGTTTTTGCGGTTTTCCAGAAAATTCATTTTTGAAATTGATGCCTTTTTTTATCCTTAAACCAGATAACTGAGCCGATGATTTTGGGTTTCAAACATGTTTATTGTATAGCTGAAAAAGTTAATACTACAACATGTTGATAAGAAAATAAATAATTCAAAAAATAATCAATAAATATTGGATAAGCCCTTGACATAAATCCTCAAAAACAGTTATCATAGGTGCATACCTTGAATCGCCCGCCGGCAGCTCCACTGACAATCTGTATATACATATCAATACGTCAGGAAAATTATATGACATCATCTTACTCCGCCGTGCGGCGATAAAGGTATATAATTAATGAGTGTCATCTTCAAAGTGCCACCTACCATTTTTTATTTGAATTGGAACCCGGGAAAAGCTTGTCTTACTTGTCTTAATTATCTTAGCAAATTAAACTACGGAGGCAGATCATGCGCATTGGACACGGCTACGACGTACATCGTCTGGTTAAGGGTCGTCCCCTTGTTATAGGCGGAGTGATTGTCCCATATGAAAAAGGGGAGTTGGGACACTCTGACGGCGACGTCCTTCTGCATGCCATTTGTGACGCTTTACTTGGTGCAGCTGCCATCGGTGATATTGGACAGTTTTTCCCGGACTCTGATTCAAAATATAAAAATTGTGACAGTGCACTTTTTCTGCGTCAGGTTTGTGAAAAGGTCATGTCAGCCGGATATAAAATTCAAAACATTGACGCAACGGTTATATTGCAGAATCCTCGAATTTCCGGTTATATGGAACAAATCCGTTATAAGGTTGCCGAAATCTGCTCAGCGAACTTAAATGACATCAGTATAAAAGCAACAACCGAAGAGGGTCTTGGCTTCACTGGCTCCGGCGAAGGAATTGCCGCGCATGCGGTTTGTCTTATAGACTGAACCGGAAATCAGGCGCCTGCATGTAAATCCTCTTATATTTTTAGCTCCTCATGCATATACTAGATTTGACGTAAATGTATATTACAGCCTGATTCATTTATTTAGATAATCTTATATTTGCTGGTATTTATTGTTTTATATTTGTTATTGTTCGCTTGACAATTTTTTTGATATGAGTTATTATTTATATTAAGGTTTTATAAGGTTGCAAATAACTTTTGGTGTATTTTAGAATGGTATGTGGAATTATTTTCCTCCAGATAAAATGCCGTAAAAATTACGACAGATATTGATTCCCGTTTCAGTATAATTTAAATGTACTACTGTATATTTGAGCTTGTATTATCTTCGGGTTCAGTATTTGATCCTAGCTAGGGAGTAAGATGATGGGAAACAATATTAAATTCAGAACAGAACCGAACGGTTACATGAAGGAGCAGGTCGACCGCTATATTGAGACTTTTGCGGGCGCTTACAGGGATTTGACCCAAGCATATGAGCAGTTGCGTGAAGAATATGAAAAGCTAAAAAATGCTCAGCCAACGGAAGCTTCTGAGCCTAACGTCGAACTCAATCAGAAGATTTATGAGCTCACTCACAAAAATGAGGAGCTTGAAAAACAGAATGCCGCTTTAAGCTCAAGCGTCGCTCTAGGTTCTGAAAAAGACAATATCATCAACAGACTGAAACAGGAAAATGACAGTCTGCAGTCCCGTGTGTCTTCACTGAACGATAAACTTCTTGAGCATAAAAACGATACTACCGATTCAGACATGATTGCCAAGGTCATGATCGACGCTAAGTTATTTGCCAGGAATGTCGAGGATCAGGCCAAGCAGGAAGCCGAAATGATCCGCCTTAAAGCGGAAAAAGAAGCCAAGAGCATTGTTGTCGCCAAGAAACGCGCGGTTGACGATCTCAAGGAACTCCAGTCCATGATAAACGATGTAATTCGTTGTGCCGAGCTGTCTTATATCGGTGAAAAGGGCGACGGGTTGCATCTCGGGTAAAACAAA
>DOZQ01000227.1:0-187 GCA_003517915.1 Oscillospiraceae bacterium
AACGAACAGACCTGGCTGGTTTAGTCCGAATATAATGTCCGTAAAGAATTTGCAGGATTAAGGCACCATCGTTATCGCAGTCCCCTGTCCTTTTAGAAAACTAAAACAATAAAAGTCAAGGCAAATCCTTTTAAGTAATAAAGGGAATTCGCCTTGACTTTTGTCTTATACTAGAACCATTTCAAAA
>DOZQ01000227.1:279-3853 GCA_003517915.1 Oscillospiraceae bacterium
GTTTTCAAGTGGTTTGGCTATATTATCGGATGATTTTTACCAAAAACGGCTGACCGTTCTTCCAAATTTTCTTGCCAGTTTTATAGTTTCCCAAGTTCCTGCTCCGTCCGGGGTATCATTTTCTACTCCGTCCCAAACCGCCAGCAAAAAATCACACTTCTTTGCTACATAAATCCCCGCTTGCCGATAATAAAAGCCTCTCGACGGATTATAAGGAACAGGCTCTTCCGGTGTCACCACAAAAACCTCATCAGCCATTGACAGCAGATGATCAAACTCCCCTGCTACATAAGCAGAAAAATCTTTTCGATATTCCGCTACGTTCATTGGTAAGGGCACCGCAAGCCTAAATCCCATATCCAGCGCCAGTTTTGCGCAAAGCATATCCGCACCTTCGGCCAATGACGACAAAACCGTTATCTTTGATTCATTGAGCTTTTTTATATCCGCATAAAAATCCTTTACCGACCATGTAATTACCGGGATTTTTTCCTCAGGCAGCCTGCGGTGACCGGTAATACCGATATGAAAATGGTTATCATACACGCTGATTATACTCACTCCAAATATCAAATATAATATTTTAAACTGTCTTATAAACCCGAAGACCAATACTTTTCAGCAGCGGAATGATGTTTTTAGCTACATTAAAATCCTTTTTCTGCTCTTCGGGAGGCAGCTTATCCCAATCCACAATAAGCGTGTGGTGTTTTTTTTCATTGTCACGCACCGGCGCATATTGCCAGCCGTTTGCTATTTTTTCGCTCATCCAGCGAATATGTTCGTTTTGTGCTAGCAGCATAAGCGTTTTATCGTCAAATTCCTCTACAGATGGGAACGGAGTGTCGCCCGCGTCATAATCGTAACCGACAGAATTTAGCTTCTTGCCGTAATTGCGCGCCACATCGCGGTTGGACTCTTTAAATTCTTCCGGCAGATCATCCCACGGCACGGCGGTTGAATGATCTGTTTTTCCCGCAGCGGTCATCTCTTTCACAAAATCGGCATGAATAGCCTGCGCCAGCTGCTCGATATAGCTGTTTAAAATTACCTCGCGCAGTATTAATTTGACAAAAGCATCCGCGTCCACATGGATCGAAAGCTGAGAGTAAAACGGCAGCGAAACCGGCTCCCACACATTTCCCTCCAACCGGCTCATATCAAGAATAGCTTCCATAGACCGCGCCCCGTGCTTGTATTTAGGCACCAGCAACATCGCCCAAATTATATTCGGACTTATCGGAGCCTGCCCTTTTTTCATATCCAGCTTGCGCTCACATAAACTCCGCAGCAGCAAAGCACGGCGCAGGATATAGTTTTTATCATTTTCATCCTTTTGGTTGGGGCCTAAAACGTTAATAGTACCTTTCAGGCGGCTTATAAAGTCCGGTCCTTTTATGTTTTTAAAATCAAGTTCTTTTTGCGCATCTTCAAGATTTTTTTTGAAGGATCTGATGGAGTCTATTTCGTCAGAAGCATTATCGTCTATAACTGTCTCCTGCCGGGGATTCATGGGCATACAAAATTCTTCAAAGCTGGCCGCCGTACCGCCCGCAAACACCAAAATACATTTGCCAAGCGGATGCTCGCCGCTTTCATCCTTAAATTTACCGTCCTGCATTGGCATTAAAAAGCTCTTGAGCCAGCCCAGTGGACGGCCGTCCCGGTCGGAATCAAACTCGTCAAAGAATACCAGCGGAAGCTTGCCGTCAAGAATCACGTCGCGTACTTTTTGAAACGCCGCGCCCAGGTCGGCAAGCCCTGTAAACTGCGATACATTAAACTCCAGCTTTTCAACTTTTCCGGGCAGTACATTTTTAGCGATCTGAGTAACGCCGAAGGATTTACCGCTGCCGGGAGAGCCAAACACGGCGATAGAAAGCGGGCGCACGCTATTCGACTCCGCATAACCCACAATCAGATTGCGGATGTTTTGAAATGCTTCGATCTCCCAGCGGTCAACCGTTGTAAGCGCGCCGAAAGACAAGCGCGGCAAACCGTCAATCTCTTTATTGCCATTCAGCACATAATTAAACGCAATGTCAAAAACCCGTTTGCCGCCAACGTTGTTGGAAATACACCATTTATCCGGGTCAATCGCGTTCTGGCCGGATTTCAGAGGAATAGCAAACATGTTTTCTGCTTCCTCAGTTTCAGTTATGATTTTATACTCGCCGTTTTGCAGTCCTTCAATGCTATATCCTGTAGTCATGATTGTCTCGGCAGTTTTAAGAATCGGTAAAACCCGCAAAGGCTTCTCACCGCTTATGACCTCGGTAAATTGATGCGCCAGGCTTGCGGTCATAAGAATAAAAGCATCGTCTATTTCACCCTGCAATTTAGCGCGCAGCGTACCTTCGCCGCCGCCGTGGGTCAAAACAAGCTCCGCTTTTAATTCGCCGTTTTCCCGCCGTAGATACACCGCTCCATCCTCTGCAAAGGCTATAAGTATGTGAGGCGCTTGCATAAGATGTGAAATAGCCGGATTGTTTTGCAGCTGCCAAATCAGCTCTGTGGCAGTACGCTCCCAAGAAATCTGGCGGCTGATCATCGCCCCGGCCTCTCTCAAAACATCAGCGTCAAGAAACACAAGGCAGTTAGAGGCCACTTTTGCGAATTTTTCTTTATAGGGCAGGACTTTATTGGATGCCCACAAAACCGGACATTCCGTCTTGGGCGGATTAAACTCGCCCAATCCCTCATGCCAAATGAGCAAATTTCTAGGAGTTTCACAATCCTCTATCATAAAATCGCTGTAACTTATTCCCAAACGACGGTCAATAGCCCAATAGTCTTTTTTATCTATATATTTTTTTAACTCAAAAAACATATAGAATGGTTCTCCGTAAGACTCCCGGATATCAGTGCCGGAGATGTCAAGCAATAGTTTTAAAAGCGCCGCTCCCCCAGGAGCGTTAAATTCGTGATGATAACCATTATATGTGTAGATAAACGCACGCGTATAGGCGTGACCGTATATTGATACTTTAGACATAAAATTTTCCTCCTTTTTACTAAAAGCATTAGGAGTGCGAACATGAGATAAAATTTTCATTTTCCATAGCAAACCCCTAAACCATAGCTGAGAAATTCCATAGACAATCGGCATAAAATTGCTCTAAAATCTGAAAATCCATCTTATATCCACACCTTCTGAACGTCACCTCTGTGCTGCTTTTTATCATACCATAAGTTCAAATCATAAACAACGCAAATGTTTAACTGGCTGTGCCGGGGCGTCCGCTTCGCGTATGCACGAGTAAATTCGTGCAGTATTCCGACCCTAATTTCCCGTCCCTTTTAGGGTCTTCCGCTGAATCCGACACTCCAGCAATTTGCAGCAGAGACGGGTTCATTCATAAAAAAGAAAGAAGGATATTATTATGCCAATTACACTCGCTGACGCGAAAGATTTAACACAGGACAAGCTTTCGCAGACGATCATCGACGAATTCAGGCGGGATCCGCTTATGGAGAATATGGTATTTGATAACAGTGTCAGCCCGGTTGGCGGCTCGCTGTCATATGTCTATAACAGGGTTACAACCCCTTCACCCGCCGTATTCCGCGCAAT
>DOZQ01000227.1:3866-6413 GCA_003517915.1 Oscillospiraceae bacterium
TAAAACCCTTCGGCGGTTCGTTTGAGGTCGACCGAGTCCTCCAAAATCATACCATGGGGATCACTGATCAGATTACATTTCAGGTTCAGCAGAAAGTCCAGGCCACTAAGGCCCTGTTCGCGGACACATGGATCAACGGGGACACCGGCGTAAACGACAAGGCTTTCGACGGCATTGACAAAGCCATAACCGGCTCAAGCACCGAAAAGGTTCCCGCCGCCGCCATCGACCTGTCCACATCTGCGGCAGTGGACGATAACTATAATACATTTTTGGATGCGCTGGACAAATGGCTGGCCGAACTGGACGGGACGCCGACATTCCTGCAGATGAACCGCATAATGAAAGCGGTTATGTCGGGAGTCGCACGCCGGAGCGCGACATTCACGGAAGAAAGGGACGAATTCGGCGTACCGATTTTGCGCTATGCTGGGATCCCGCTGTTTGAGGTTGGTGACAAACCGGGGACGTCCACGCCGATTATCCTGATTGATGCCGGTACGGGCGAGACTTCTATTTATGCCGTGCGTATCGGGTTGGACGGCGTTCATGCCGTCACCCCAGAGGGAAACGAAATCATACAGACATATCTGCCTAGCATAATGTCACCGGGCGCGGTCAAGAAGGGCGAGGTTGAAATGGTTGCCGCCGTCGCGCTCAAGGCGACCAGAGCCGCCGGTGTGCTGCGCCGGGTTAAGGTTTCGGCATAGCAATCAAAAGCGTTATAGCGGCATTTAAATCATGTGAAAGCGGTGTTTAAAATGAGTACATGCAGAAGACGCCACAGCACGATTGATCGCCTAGAGCCGGGCGTGCGTGATACAGTCGACAAAATGCTTTTATCCGGCGCATACTACCGTGAGGTGAAAGAGTGTCTGCGGCAAAACGGCGTTAAGCTTTCAATATCCTCAATCGCGGCCTATGCCAAAAGACTGGCCGATGTTCGCCAAAAATCAGAGGCTATACGGAGAGATTATCAAGCCTTAGCGGCGGCTATGGAGCAGCTGCCCGAACTGGATGTGGCAGAAGGGATTATCCGTGTTTTAGGGAATCACTTTAAAAACGCCGCACAAAAAGCATCCACAGAAGAGAACGGATCCGCGCCGGGAAAACGTAAATAACAAAGCTTAGGAGGGGCCGACCGGCCCCTCCGTTTCATTTTGACCCGGGATTACCCGCTAAATATTCACTTAAAACTCAAGATTATTCACAATAGTTCTGACAAATTCGCTTTTACCCGCTTTTATCCGCAACTTTGTTTACCGAACTTCAAATACGCTATTTTTTGAGCGGCAACACAAATGGGCTGGGCATGCGCTTTTTTTAACAGATATTTTGAGAAAAACAACAGTGAACAGGCATAGGTTAGGATGTTCACGATGATGGGAATGATTACTTTTCTAAGCACGCCGTTCACCTCTCCATGATATTCATAAAGGCGCATTTTACCGCTCTTGCCCGCTGGCGGCTCACAGGTACGAGGCTGCCGTTATCAATAATCATATGCGTCCCGTGAAAAGACATCACATGGTTTATGTTCACAATATACGCCGCGTGGGGCTGAATGAAAAACGTATTATTCAGCTTTTCCGCTTCGTCCTTGAAAGCGCCCCGGTACTCTATGTTGTCAGCGCCGGATAGGGAGAGGATCATATTGTGCTTGCTGCTTTCCAAACTTATGATGTCTCTCTTTTTCACGTTGAAGTAATCCCGGCCCTTTTTCACGGTAAAGACCTCGTTGCCGCTCTCGATTTTCTTAACAGCCTGATTTTAGCTTGCGGGTAAACTCGTCCGCGTCGATAGGCTTTTTTATAAACTGGAAGGGCTGCGCGTCGAACAGCCGCCCGTGATATTTGGTATGGCTTGAAACGTAAATCAGCAGGGTGGAATCGTGGCCGTATTTTTGTTTAGGAAAACCACCCGCTAGGCGGGTGGTTCAGAAAAGGCTATGCCTATGGAACATGAGAACAAAAGGAGGATATTCAAAGTGAATGACAACCATACCTTATCACACACCACATGGAAGGCACTGCCCCCTTCAAACTTGACAATAGAAATGCACATGCGAGTTTATCCGCAATTGGCATTGCTGGTAAATGTAAAAGCGACAAGCTAAAAAGCCTGCCGCTATTACCATATAACGCCACGACGCGCGTTGGGTCGCTCT
Organism: Oscillospiraceae bacterium; assembly: GCA_003517915.1. Lineage (GTDB taxonomy): Bacteria > Bacillota > Clostridia > Oscillospirales > Acutalibacteraceae > UBA8129. The sequence goes on from DOZQ01000227.1 coordinate 6,034, forward strand.
CTAGCGTTGCCCTGTTTGCCCCGCGGTAAAATTATTGCCATTATGTTAACAGCTTATTCAGAAGGGTGTGCACTTTAACTGTCAAGCATATTGGGGGCAGTACCGAATTGCAAATATCATGTGGTGTGTGAACCAAAGTATAGACGAAAAGTGTTTTACGCAGAAAAACGCTTGGAAATAGGAGCAATACTGCGAGAATTATGCAAGTGGAAAGGTGTAAATATTATAGAAGCGGAGGTGTGCCCCGATCATATCCATATGCTCGTAGAAATACCACCAAAAATTAGCATAAGCAGTTTCATGGGATTTTTGAAGGGGAAAAGTAGTTTGATGATTTACGAGAAGTGGGGGAATATGAAGTTCAAATACCGCAACAGGGA
>DOZQ01000149.1:0-239 GCA_003517915.1 Oscillospiraceae bacterium
TTGAATCGCCTGTGTGGCGGCGTCCACTTCCTCCTGGGTCGCGTCCGCGTTGTCAAACACGGTCTGGCCGGCTGACATCGCAGAGGTCAAAGCCTCGTAAGACGCAGGAGTGTAGATAGTGCCGTCAATTTCTTCCGCTTCGGCGATAGCCGCCTCGAGGAAGCCCTTATAGACTATGTCTGAAAGGTTGGCGTCCCAGCCAAAGATTTCGGCCTTGAAAATACGGATATCTCCGGTCG
>DOZQ01000149.1:253-4114 GCA_003517915.1 Oscillospiraceae bacterium
CGTCAAAGGTCAGTGTAGTGGCGGCGCCGCTTGTAGTAGCTTTGTCCACGCTTACGCCTGTCGCTTCGACCCAGGCCGCGCCGTTCCAATATTCGACATTGAAGCTTTCCGGCATGGCGAAATTGCTTTCGGTAGAAAGATAGAGCTTGATCTCGTTGAACAGCTTCGCATTTGCCCAGAAGAATTCCACATTTTCATAGGGACGGGAATTGGTGAAGCTCGGAAGAAGCACCGATGCGCCGCGATTGTAGCTGTTGCTCCAGGTGTGCCAGTTTTCCAGATCTCCCGTGAACAGCATGTTGTTCGGGTAGCTGTAATATGTTATAGTATTTGGTCTTTGGCCTTCTGATATAGTCTGGTCGCCAGTAAAGGAGGCGGTGGCAAGAGCGCCCTTAAGCAAATCGCTGCCAGCGGGAACGTCGCTGAAACGGAAGATATTGTGGTTTTGCTTGGTTAAACCGGGATTGGCCGCGATTTCGGCTCTGGCGTCCTCCGGCTCGACGACGTGAAGTACGACAACGGCGGTCTTATCTCCGTCCGCTGCCTTGGCGACGCCTTCGACAGTAACTGTTCCCACATCGGCAACGTCGGCGCTTGTGACGTTATTCCACTCAACGAGGGTTTTCACAGCGTAATTGCCCAGTGCTTCGCTGGTGTAATTGACCATGACAAAACCGGGCAGAGTGGGGAGTGTGCCTTTAAGTGCGGTAGCCTGAGGCATGGTGATGTGAGAGAAAACGGAATCATCGGCGGCGGTGAAGCTGTTTGTGCCGGTGCCGTCTTCGGTAACAAGTATTCCAAAGTCCGCGGTCTTGAGGCCGTCGGAGGAAACCTTGAGGTTCATCATGCCGGTTTCACCCTTGTTGGACTGCAAAATAACCAAAACCTTGCCGGCATAGGCGCTGCGCTCAGAATGGGTGTTGCGCTCGACATTGCCCCATTTGTACAGCTCATTGCTTTCCTGCTGGCCGTTGTCGACACCGACAATCGCGCCGCCGGTAACGTCAAATTTGAACAGGTTCTCAGCATTCATCACATAATTGCCGTCTTCATCGACCACGGTGCATTCCACATAGGTCAGGCTGCGGCCGTCGGCGGTGATGACCTCTTTGTTGGCCTTCATCTGCACGGTGTAGGGGAGTCCCGCAGTGGCTACGCGGTCCTCGGCGACCAGTGTGGTTTTGCTCGGGTTGGTGTAGGCCTTAGCAACCAGTTCGCCCGGCTCATAGGGGATTTTCCAAGTCAGGTGCAGACGGCCGAATTTAGCGCCCTCGGCAATCGCGCTGTCTCCGCTCGCGGAAACAATAGTTGCGTTTGTGCTGGTATAGCCGCCGGGATTTGTTGTGTCTCCCCATGTCTTATCGTCGGGATTCAGCTCGGAGGTTTCGTAGTATTCTCTGCCATAGGCAGTTCTCTTGACGTCAAAGCTCTTGGTGCCGATCGACTCGCCGTTTAAGAACAGCTCGACAGTCTGCACATTGGAGTTAACCCAAACTTCTACTTCTTCGCCCTCGCGCCAGTCGTTCCAGTTACCCGGCAGAAGATGTACCATCGGGTTGGTATCCTTGTCGGTAAACTGACTGCGGAAGAGGTAATAGGAATCCTTCGGGAAGCCGGCAGTGTCGATGGCGCCGAAGGAGGAAACACCGACCGGATAAACGCCGTAAGGCGTGGGTTCGCCCAGATAGTCAAATCCCGACCAGATATACTGACCGGTAAACGCCTTATTGTCACGGTCTTTTTTCAGGCCGTATTCGTTAGACATGGTCCAGGAAGCAAAGTCGTTGTCATAGTTGGAACCGCCGCGGCGGCCGGGGGTCTGGTTAATGCCGCTGTTTTTGACCGACGGATCCAAATATTTACCTCGGGAGGAGGTCTGAGAGGAAGATTCCGACTCAAAGAAGAAGGTGTTATTAAAACGATCCATAAGAGTATTGATCGAGGCGGCTGTATTGTAGTTGAGCCCATAGCCGTCCAGATACCGGTTGACCCGTCCCCAAGTCGTCTCGATCTGGGGAGCGGTTCTCTGCTGGTCGCCGCCCATAGCGATTTTGCGGGTGCCGTCAAGCGCTTTGATCTCTTCGGCAAGGCGAACTGATTCGGTGAATTCGTTTATGGTGTTGGCTCCGACACCCGTGTTGGTCAGGCCGCTTCTGTCGCTGTATTTGGTGCCGTCGTACCACGACGGGCGGGTGCCGCAGCCGCGGATTTCATTGCCGATCGACCACATGAGGACAGAGGCCTCATTGATGTCGCGGGAAACCATTTCGCGCACGACCCAGTCGCTCCAGCTGTACTGCGCGCCGGCATAATTGACCGCCGGGAACGGAGGAGCAAGCAGTCCGTTAGGAGCGAGTCCGCGCCAGTCTTCTGGCACCTTAATGAAGAAGAAGTTGCCGAAATCATAGGTGGCTTTTGGACTTCCCCAGCCGTCATAGGCTTCTTCCATGACTATGATACCCATTTCGCTGCAAACCTCAATGACCTGTTTGGAAGGCGGGCAGTGCGAGGTACGGTAGGAGTTGACGCCCATGCTCTTTAAGACGGTGAACTGGCGCTCGTAAGCGTCCTTAATGCTGACCGCACCCAAAGAACCGGAGTCGTGATGCAAATCAACGCCGTTTATCTTGGTGTGTTGGCCGTTGACATACAGGCCGCCCTTGGTCAGGTCGGAGCTGGAGAAGGAATCGAAGCTGAACCAGCGGAAGCCGTATTTGGTCTCGACTGTGTCGACAAGACGCTCACCTTCGCCGCCGTTTGGCTCGTAATAAAGCTCATTTTTAACGGTGTAAAGATACGGATCGCCGAGATTCCACGGATACCAGAGCTTCACGCTCGGCACATTCACCGACGAAGTGAGGTTGGCGAGTGTGGTCGGATTGATGTCGATGCTGGCGGTTGACTGGGTTGCCACCGCGGCACCGTTAGCGTCATATACAGTGGTGGTCATGGAAACACGGCCGTTGGTGGCGTCCGAATACAAATTGGCGTTTACCTGTAAATCGGCGCGTCCCGAAGCGGTAAATGTGCTTTCAAGGGTAGGGGCGGTAAGATTGATACCGTTTCTTACAAAACGAACCGGATCGGTCACAACCAGATGCACCGGGCGGACAATTCCGCTGCCGGTGTACCAGCGGCCTGAGGACTGCATATTCTGAACCTTTACGACCATAACGTTAGGATAATTCGCGCCAAAGGTAACGTCTTCGGTGATGTCATAAGCGAATCCGGTATATCCGCTGGGATAGTTGCCGATTTCTCTGCCGTTTAAATAAACTATTGAGTTTTGATAAACGCCTTCAAAATCGATTGTTATGCGTTTGCCCTGCATAGCTTCCGGCAACACGAACTTTTTGCGGTAATAGCCTAATCCGCCCTGCATATAGGCCTGTGCGCTGCCGGCGCCGTTGGTGACCTTTTCACCTTCAATGGCGAAGTCATGCGGAACCGTAAGGGTGCGCCAGCTGCTGTCGTCAAAAGCGGGGTCTACGATCTGCGCGGTTGTGTAATCGCCCGCGTCAAGCAGGCCGAACTGCGCAAATCCGGAACCGCCGGAGCCGCCCGCTATCTGCGGACTGCGAGTTGCAAGATAGAACTGCCAGCCTTCGTTGAAATCAATGTTGCGTTTACCGTCTGCCACTACTGTTTCCACATGTCCCGGTAAATCCTCGGCCGAAGCGGGGATTGCCACAGAACCGGAAAGTACGGTTGTCATCAGAAGTGCCAGGCACATGATTACGCTGCATGTGAGTTTAATGCGTGTTTTCATCTGATCCTCCTTTTTTTACCTCTTAAAAATGTTTTCTTTCTGCAAGCTGTTTTAGTCGTTCCACTTCAAAACTGCCAGAGATTTGCGAAAAA
>DOZQ01000193.1:0-6285 GCA_003517915.1 Oscillospiraceae bacterium
TTTGAACAGTTTTTTAATACTCTGGGTGATATTTTTTCAGAGTCGGGATTTGCGGCAATAGCGAACAATTTCACCGGTGATGGCTGGAAAAATCTTGTGATGATAGGCGTGGCCTGCGTTTTAATCTATTTGGCGATTGTGCCGCAGTTCGAGCCGCTGCTTCTTTTGCCGATTGCTTTCGGTATGCTTATAGCGAATCTTCCCTTGGCGGGTCTTGGTTCGTCTGAGGAGGGTGGTCTGGTTTATTATCTTTACCAGGGCGTAAAGCTGGGGATTTATCCGCCGCTTATTTTCCTTGGAATCGGCTGCATGACTGATTTCGGCCCGCTTATCGCGAATCCGATAAGCTTTTTGCTCGGCGCCGCGGCACAGGTCGGTATATTTGTGACTTTTTTAGGCGCGAAAGCCCTGCCGCTTATCAATGCTGTGTTTCCTTCCTATACCAACGCGGAGGCGGCCTCTATCGGTATTATCGGCGGAGCGGACGGGCCGACCGCGATTTTTGTCGCGTCGCAGCTTGCGCCGCACCTGCTGGGTTCTATAGCGGTGGCCGCTTATTCCTATATGGCGCTGGTACCGGTAATCCAACCGCCTATTATGAAGCTTCTGACCACAAAAAAAGAACGCAATACTGTTATGAAGCAGCTTCGCCCGGTGTCAAAGCTGGAAAAAATCGTTTTCCCGATTCTTGTAACCATAATCATTTCTATGCTGCTGCCCTCGGCTGCTCCCCTGATTGCCATGCTTATGCTTGGTAACCTGATGAAGGAAAGCGGCGTGGTTGAACGCCTTTCCAAAACGGCACAGAATGAGCTGATGAATATAATCACCATATTTTTGGGATTATCGGTCGGCGCGACCACAAACGGCCAGAATTTTCTTTCGCCCCAGACGCTTGGAATCATTGCGCTCGGCCTTATCGCCTTCTCATTTGGAACGGCGGGCGGAGTTTTGTTCGGCAAAATCATGTATGTCGCTACGCGCGGCAAGGTGAACCCGCTTATAGGCTCGGCGGGTGTGTCGGCGGTGCCGATGGCCGCCCGTGTGTCTCAGCGGGTTGCGCAGCAGGAAAATCCGGCGAATTTCCTGCTTATGCACGCGATGGGCCCGAATGTGGCGGGAGTTATAGGCTCGGCGGTGGCGGCCGGCGTACTGCTGAATATGTGCAGTTAGAAAAATATTGGATATATAAATGCGCGAATCGAAATTTTTCGGTTCGCGCATGTTTTTTGATTTTACACTTGACAAAGCAAAACGTCTATGATATCATTTAGTTAATGATTCAACTAATCAACCACTTAACTCGTTAGCAAAGGAGGTATAGGCTTGAACGACAGTCAGCCGGTGTTTTTGCAGATAATGGACAAAATAGAAAGCGACATTATCATCGGCGTCTATAAAGAAGATGACCTGATCATATCCACGACTCAAATATCAAAGGTCTATTCGGTCAATCCCGCGACAGCGGTCAAGGCGGTAAGTAAGCTGACTGACGCCGGAATTCTGTATAAGAAGAGGGGGATAGGTATGTGTGTGGCACAGGGGGCACGCGAGAAAATCACGCTGCGCCGCCGGAAGATTTTTTTCGAAAGTACAATAAGCGCACTGCTCGCAGAGGCAAAAACTTTGGGTATTTCACTTGACGAACTGGTGACAGAGATAAAAAATAAAAAAGGAGCCACTGACAATGATTGAATTTTCAAACGTAACCAAAAAATACGGCGGACTGACGGCGGTTGACGATATTTCGCTGAAAATCCCCGGCAGCGGAATCTACTGTTTGCTGGGCCGCAACGGCGCGGGCAAGACTACCATTATGAAATTGCTCGCAGGGCATATCCCGGCAAGCGGCGGCAAGATTAGTGTGGCCGGCAAACCCGTTTCCCCAGGCCGTATGCCAGAAAGTGTCAGCTTTATCGAAAGCGGATCGACACAGTTTAATATGCGGGTCGGCGCGCTTATAGACGCCGCTTCAAGCTTACAGGAAAATTTTGACCGCGAGTTTGCCGCCGAAATGGCGGATAAGTTTGAGCTTGACACAAAGAAAAAATTTAAACAGCTCTCGTTCGGGATGAAAACCATGCTGACGGCTATCATCACGCTGGCAAACAACGCGGAGCTCATATTGCTGGACGAGCCGACGCTGGGCTTTGACGCGATTATGCGTGACCAGTTTAATACACTGCTTTTAGAAAGCTACAACGCCCATCCGCGCGTAATTATTGTATCGACCCACTTGATTGACGAAATCGCGAAGGTGACCGAGCGGCTTATAATCATTAACAAGGGGCGTTTGCTGCTTGAAGTTGGAATGGATGAGGTGGACGAGAAGGCCTACACACTGTCAGGCTCGGCGGACGCGGTTACTCCGCTGCTGGAGGGGCTTAACTGCATAGGTAAAACGCCGGTTGGAGGTTTGCTGGCGGCGCATATTTACGACGGCAGAATCACTCCGCCGCCGGGGGTGTCTATAGACCGGATGAGCCTGCAGGACTTCTTTATTCATATTGTGGGAGGGAAAAATCATGGTTAAAAGCATATCTGCGGTGACAAAACTGAATCTGAAAAATAGCAAGCTCGCATATCTGATTGTGGGAATTATTTTGGCCACGCAGATCATACAAAACAACATAGTAAAACTGATTATGGCTGCAAACGGAGTATACAGCAGCGTGGATGATGTCATCATCGGCGCCGGAGCGTACGCCTGGCTGCTGCCGGTTTTGGTCGCTGTTTTTATACCGACGCTGCATTTCCGCAAAATGATGAATTTAGGCGCTAAGCGCGGGAATTTTTTATGGGGAGCCCTTTGCGCCGAGGTTATATTAGTAGTTGCGGTTGCAATTTTTAACACGGCGCTGTTTTATCTGGTAGACATTCCCATGTATGCAACAGGCTATTTTCCCATAGTGGCAAATCCGATAGAATTATTCGGATGGACCTCGCACGGTATGGTGATTGGATTTTTGCGGCAGACCGCGTTTTTGCTGCTTGTGACCTCCGCGGTGCACACGCTGACTGCCGCGCAGGGGAAATGGTACGGCTTTGCCGCGGATATTGCCATTGTCGCGATTATAAGCGTGTTTACGCCCATCGCCCCGCTGCGCGAGGCTCTGCTCTGGTTTTTCAATCTAATTATTTTTACCTCGGCCGCGTCTTGGCAGATTGCCGCTTGCCTTATATTGGCGGCTGGGATATACGCGCTGAATAAACCGATTCTCGCGAGAAAAATCATCTGACCGGCCGCGCCGTGGATGTATCAGTTATATAGTCAAAAGTGCGGCTTCTGCATATCGCGGAGCCGCGCGTTTTTTGCTTATTGAGAAGCATACTAACGTATTATTTATGCTGTATTTCATATATATATATACAAAGGCACAGTCGTGCCGTGCCGCATGCCGAATATAAAACTTGCGATGTAATAATAGGTATGCTATACTAAACCGACAAGATGAGAATGCACGAAGGAGAATTTATTAATGGACACAAGGCCGATCGGAATATTTGATTCGGGGCTTGGCGGTCTTACGGTGGTAAAGGAGCTTTTACGCGCGCTGCCGGGGGAATCGATTATATATTTCGGTGACACCGGCCGGGTGCCATACGGAAATAGGAGCAACGCCGCCATACTTAAATACGCCATGCAGGACGCCCGGTTTTTGCTGAAGCATGACGTGAAGCTGATTATAGCGGCCTGCGGAACCGTCAGCTCGGTGGCGACGGAAATAGCAAAAGAACTGCCTGTACCTTATATTGGTGTGGTAAAGCCCGCGGCGAAGCGGGCGGCGGAGATTACACATAGCGGAAAAATCGGCGTGATCGGCACGGCGGCGACCATAGCGAGCGGATCTTATAAAAAAGAGCTGCATGAAATAAATCCGTCTGTCAGGGTTACCGCTAGGAGCTGCCCTTTATTTGTGCCGCTGGTAGAATCAGGATTTGTAAAGGACGGCGACCCGCTTACGACCTTGGCCGCCGAGAGATATCTTAGTGAATTTACCGCCGAAAAGGTGGACACGCTGATTTTGGGCTGTACCCATTACCCTATTATCAGCGGGATCATTAAACAAGTTTTAGGCTCCAAAGTTACCCTTATAAGTGCGGGACGAGCGGCGGCGGAGGCAGCGGCTGATTTGCTTGAGAAAGATGGTATTTTGAGCGAAAAATCAGGGGAAGGGGAGCGACGTTTTTTTGTGAGCGACATGACCCAAAGCTTCACCGAGGTGTCATCTGTTTTGCTGGGACATCGTTTCCCGATGGATGTAAGACTGGTTGACGATATCGATACATATTAGAGTAAATTAGAGCAATTTGCTATAATCATGGGGGATAAAAAATTGAAAGACGTGCTTATAAATATAAAGGGCACTCAAAGCTCCGACGGGGAAAACGAAACCCTTGAGATGATAACGGTCGGTAAGCTTGGCAAAAGAAATGGAAACTATTATCTGACATATCCGGAATGTGACGAGAACGGCATGGAAGGCGTTACCACCATGCTTAAAATCGACAAAAACCAGAGCGTTGTGCTGCAACGCTCCGGTGACGTTCATTCCAGAATGCTCATAGAAAAGAACCGCCGTAATATTTCACATTATGACACCGGTTTCGGGGGCATGATGGTGGGGATATTCGGGGAAAGTGTCCGCTCTACCATTAAGGATGACGGCGGAGAACTGTTTATGCGCTATACGGTGGATATTAATTCAAGCTATACAAGCACAAACGAGATAAGTATTTCGGTAAGGGAGGCCGCGTCAGGAGGATGTCAAAATTAGTTTTGCAAATAGAAAGCGAGCTGCGCGCGCGCATAAAACAGGCGCTTGAGACCGCTATAAAAGAAGGGGAGCTTGCAGGGGCGGAGCTGCCGGATTTTTCGATTGAAATACCGGGGGATTCCTCACACGGGGATTATTCTACAAACGCCGCCATGGCGGGCGCGCGCGGATTTAAATGCGCGCCTATGAAAATAGCGCAGTGCATTTTAAAATATTTTGAAGCGGGTAAATATTTTTCCGCTCCTGTGGCCGCCGGCCCCGGATTTATCAATTTTTCGTTGACCGACGCTTTTTTTGCCGAGGTGCTTATGGACATTGCCGTGTGCGGCGAAAGCTACGGCCGTTCGGATTTCGGCGGCGGGAAAAAGGTGATGGTGGAGTTTGTTTCGGCCAATCCCACCGGGCCTATGCATATCGGCAACGCCAGAGGCGGCGCATTGGGCGACTGTTTGGCCGGAGTTTTGGATTTTGCGGGATATAATGTCAGCCGCGAGTTTTACATCAATGACGCGGGCAATCAGATAGAACGCTTTGGCGCTTCGTTGGACGCCCGTTACCGCCAGCTTTTTATGGAAGGGGTGCCTTTCCCGGAGGACGGTTATCAGGGAGAGGACATAAAAGACCGCGCTGGGGAGTTCGCGAAAATCCACGGGGACGCCTATCTTAAAACCGATTCAGAGGAACGTGTGCGTACGCTGACCGATTATGCGCTAAAGAAGAATATAGAAGCGCTTAAAGAAGATCTCGGCAGCTACCGTATCGAATATGACGTTTGGTTCAGGGAATCGTCGCTGTATGAAAGCGGTGAGCTTGACGAGACAATTGCGCTTATGAAACAGCGCGGCCTTACCTATGAAAAGGAAGGCGCGCTGTGGTACAAGGCGACCGAATATGGCGGGGAAAAGGACGAGGTGCTAATAAGGCAAAACGGTAATCCCACCTATTTCGCGGCGGATATCGCCTATCACCGCAACAAGCTGCTCACCCGGGGCTTTGATCTGGCGATTGATGTCTGGGGAGCGGATCATCACGGGCATGTGGCCAGGATGAAGGGTGTTCTGGACGCCATTGGCCTTGGCGGATCGCGCCTGGACGTGGTGCTGATGCAGCTCGTAAGATTGATGCGGGACGGGGAAGCGGTTAAGGTATCGAAACGTACAGGCAAATCCATCACACTGAAAACGCTGCTGGACGAGGTTCCGGTCGATGCGGCTCGTTTCTTTTTCAATATGCGTGAGCATTCAAGCCATTTGGAGTTTGATCTTGATTTAGCGGTCGAGCAGTCAAACCAAAATCCGGTTTATTACACGCAGTATGCCCACGCGCGGATATGCAGTATTTTGCGCAACATAGAAAAAGAGGGGATTCATCCCCGAGAGGTGAACAGGGAGGAACTGCTGCTGCTTACATTGCCGGAGGAACGGGAGCTGATTCGTCATTTGGCGTCGCTTACCTCTGAGATAATTTTGTCGGCAAAGCAGTATGACCCCTCAAGGATTACCCGTTA
>DOZQ01000193.1:6362-9918 GCA_003517915.1 Oscillospiraceae bacterium
CTCTTTTAAAGATAGAAGCGCCCGAACAAATGTAGGGTATTACAATAATTTATATTAATCAAGAAAGGACAGATGAAGCCAGAGTCATGGATATTAAAGACCGATTACCGCTGCTGCTCGACGGTGCGACAGCTACAAATCTTATAAAAGCCGGGATGCCCCCCGATATGTGCGCGGAGCTTTGGATGCCGGAGCATCCCGAGACGTTTATAGCGCTGCAAAAGGAGTTTATAGCGGCCGGCAGCGGCGCGATTTTAACGCCCACGGGGGGAGCGAACGCACAGCGTCTGAGGGGCACGCCTTATGAGGGCAGAGTCTGGGAACTGAACGAACTGCTTTGCGATATTTCGAAGGAAGCCTTGAGCGAAGGAGTACTTTTGGGCGGCAGTCTTTCATTTTCGGGATTTTCTAATGATCCGTCAGAGCAGCCGGAGTTTCGGCATCTTGCGGAGTTATACCGTGAGCAGGCCGTGGTCTTAAAAGCTTCGGGCGTGGATTTTTTATATGCCGAGTCTATAATGAGCCTTTCGCAGGCGAGAGCCGTAACGCTTGCCGGACGGAGTACTGGGCTACCGGTGCTTGTTGCAGTGTGGCTTGACAGCGACGGATATCTGCCGTCGGGAACATCTTTTCTGTCGTGCCTTGTTACGCTTGAGGCGCTTGGCGCGGCGGCAGTCGGAATAAACTGCACCGAGGATACGGCAATGATTGCCGAAATTTTGCGTGAGGCGGTCGCCGTTTCCGAAATCCCGCTTATTGCAAAGCCCGGAGTAAGTGAACAGACGGATGCGGATTCTTTTGCCGAGTCTATGCGTCCGCTTTTGAAATCCGGCGCTGGAATTGTCGGAGGCTGCTGCGGCGCGGCTCCCGAGCATATAGCGGCGCTTAAGAAAATACTCTGGGAATATACTCCCACAGAACCGGGCGGCGCGGGGGATTATACAGCTCTTGCAAGTGAAAACGGAGTCTGGTTTTTGCAGGATATATTGCTGAGCGACCCTATCGAATGCGGGTTCAGTTTGGCCGACATACTTATTGACAGGGAAGATGAGGAAGCGAACGTGCTGCGCATACGCCTTACAGGGCTGGAGGATGTGGAAAGATTCATAGAAAATATACATATGTCAAATATGCCCATAGCTCTTCATGCCGAAGATTTAGAAACGCTTGAGATGGCTCTGTTATGCTATCCCGGACGCGCGATTGTGGATATATCCAGCCCGGTGGACGAGACCAGGCTGAGGATTACCGCGGCTAAATACGGTGCCGTAGTATATTAGAGCAAGTATCGCGGAAAATATCATTATGAGAAAATCAAGGAGGCTGCGGAATGATTCTTGGCGAATTATTTAAAAATTTATCTTATACTGTCGTAATGGGCTCATTGGAGCAGACGGTTAACAATATCGCTTACGATTCCAGAAGTGCGGCTAGCGGCATGGTATTTGTGTGTTTGCCGGGCGCTGTGACCGACGGACATTTATATGCGGCAGGAGCTTATAAAAACGGTGCGCGCATGTTTGTTTGTGAGTATTTTCCCAAAAGCCTCTCGGAATATTCCGACATTACAGTAGTTACCGTAACGGATACCCGCTATGCGCTGGCACAGATGTCGGTGCGGTTTTTTGACAGCCCGGCGAAGCGCCTAAAGGTCATAGGCATTACCGGAACCAAGGGCAAGACAAGCATATCATTCATGCTCAAATCCATTTTTGAAACCGCGGGGAAGAAGGCCGGCATAATAGGCTCGACCGGTGTCTACTACGGCGATACCGTATTTAAGCTTCCGAACACGACGCCGGAATCATACGAGCTGCAAAAAATATTTTACGATATGGCCGAAGCTGGCATGGAATACGCGGTGCTTGAGGCGACATCTCAGGGCTTTTTTATGCACCGTACCGACGGAGTGGTTTTTGATGTGGCTTTGTTCACCAATTTTTCGCCCGACCATGTTTCAAATATCGAACATCCCGACGTCGAACATTACCTTAAAAGCAAAAAGAAAATATTTAACCAGTGTGATTTTTGTTTTATAAACGGCGATGCCGACGATTTTGAGCAGATAACCGACGGGATATCCTGCGAATGGGGGACGTTCGGTTTTACTCCAAAGTCGGACTATTATGCCGATGATGTGACCCTGAGCTTAAACGGCAAGGCCATGTCGGTGGAGTTCATCTGCCATACTCCGCAGTGGAGCCATCCGGCTCGGGTCAATATTCCGGGGGCTTTTTCGGCGTCCAACGCGATGGCGGCGGTCTGTGCGGCCGACCGTTTGGGTATTGACAGACAGGCTATTATCAAGGGCCTAGCGGGGGCGGTGGTCAAGGGTCGCATGGAGCTTGTGGAAGTGCCTGCGCCTTATACCGTGATGATTGATTTCGCGCACAACGCGCTGAGCGTCAGATCTCTTATGGAAACGGCGAAGCAATATAATCCCCAAAGAATAATTTGTATTTTCGGGCTGGAGGGTAACCGCGCGAAGATACGCCGGTATGATTCGGGCGAGATCATAGGACGCTTTGCTGATTTGACTATTCTGGCCAATGCGAGTCCGCGCACGGAGAATCCCGCGGATATCATTTCGGATATTATTGTTGGGCTTGAGCGCTCGGGAGGCGAGTATTTGGTTATACCCGACCGCAGCGAGGCCATTCGCTATGCGCTGGATCACGCGCGAAGCGGTGATCTGATTCTTTTGGTCGGAAAAGGGAATGTGCTTTATGAAGAGGTAAACGGCCAGAATATCTATTTTAACGAACGTGAAGTCGTCGCCGATTATTTCAGGGAACGACAAAGCGCTATTTCGAGCTAATAATACTGACCACCCATAAAAAGAATGATACTCACGGCGGTCTATTTTCCGCCCTGCGTTGTTTTTCTGGCAAGACGAAATATCCTCGCCAGTCTACTACGCGTTTCACCGGTGATTAGTATAAGGCGAAACAGAGACCCGGCTCCGTATATTTTCGGAGCCGGGTCTTTTTACGTTTAAGCTAATTTAGTACCACTTCTATTCCGGTCTTTTTTTAGAGCCTTTTAGGAGCAAAACCGGAACGGCAAGCGCTGCGGCGGCAAACAGAATAAGAAGAGCCGTCAGCGGTGTGAAATCGGCGGTATACGGGTTGCCGCCGGTTCCGCCGGAGGCTACGGGCTGAGAAGTGCCCGGAGAGGTGGGAACACTTTGGCCGGGATCAGAAGGATCAGCCGGATCGGAAGAACTGCCCGGAACGGAAGGATCGCCCGAACCTGGATCAGATGGGTCAGATGGAACGGATGGTTCGGAAGGAGGATCTGAACCTCTTTCTGCCAAAGCGTCTATAGCGGCCTGCAAAACGGGCAGCGCGGAGTCTACGTCTTCCTGAGCCGCGTTTGGATCGTCAAGTATACCGTTTGCGTCGGCAAGGGCGGCTTGTAAAGCGGCCCAGCTGTCGGCGGTATATGTTTCTTCGTTGAGCTCTGCCGTCGAATCAACCAGTTCTTGCAGCGCTGATTTGTCGGCGGGCTCGGTCAAACCGGCTATCGCGTTTTGAATCGCCTGTGTGGCGGCGTC
>DOZQ01000231.1 GCA_003517915.1 Oscillospiraceae bacterium
CGTCCAACCTGTTTTATACAACCGAGACCAACCGTATGACAAGAGGCTTTGCGGATGGCTGTGTGCTTGCGGAGGATGTGGAGCATGCGTAAGACGCTGGCGGTTCTGGAACCGCTTTTTCTGCTGTGTTTGCCTATGGTGTTTTTAGTTTGCGCCTATGCGGGCACAAAGTATACGGCGCTGCTCACGGTTTTGGCCGCGTGTGTTTCCGCAGCGCCGTTTTTTCTGCGGTTTGAAAAAAAAGCCCCACGTCCCCGGGATATTATGCCCATAGTAGTGCTTGCGGCAATTGCCGCCGCCGGCCGGATTGTTTTCGCGCCCTTTCCCAATTTCAAGCCGGTGTCCGCTATTGTGATTATAAGCGGCGCGTCCTTCGGCAGGCAAAGCGGATTTTTGACAGGCGCGCTTGCGGCGCTTGCGTCCAACATGTTTTTCGGGCAGGGGCCATGGACCCCGTGGCAGATGTACGCGTGGGGGCTAATAGGTTATATCGCCGGGATTTTGGGCTGTCTTAAGATTTTGGAAAAGCCGCTCGCGGTTTATATCTTCGGTTTTTTGTCGGCGCTGATTTATGGATTTTTTCTTGATTCATGGCATCTTTTTGGATTTTTTTCGCCGGTCACCTGGCAGGCGGCCGTGCTGGTTTACGGCGCGGGGCTTCCGTTTTCGCTGGTACACGCTGTGGCCACGGTGATTTTTTTGTTGCCGACCTACCGTGTATGGCGAAAAAAGCTCAGTCGCATAAAAGAAAAATACGCGCTGATGGAAAATGACGGCTAATCAAATCGTACAAAAACGCATATCCGTAAAAAAATCTTGCATTACGCCGCGCGTTATGATATTATGTATTGGAGTTTTCAGCCGCTGCCTTTTCAGCGGGAGTTAATGCTGTGTTTAAGACCTCGGTTTGATCCGATTTCTAAAATCTTAAGCATTAAAGCTGACAGTCCTCTGCCGGTTTGCCGGCATGAATGTCTGAACTATAAAAGGAGGAATTTTACAGTGGATGCATTGCAGCGCCTTACGGCGGGTCAACTGAAAGAAGACGCGTATAAAATCACTATAGGTGACACCGTTCGGGTGCAGGTTAAAATACGCGAGGGTGAAAGGGAGAGATTACAGGCTTTTGAGGGTACGGTCATTGCCAGAAACAACAGCGGCATCGCCGAAACCTTTACAGTGCGCCGTCTGTCATACGGCGTGGGCGTGGAACGCGTTTTTCCGCTTCATTCGCCCAATGTGGCCAAGGTGGAAACGGTTCGCCGGGGTAAAATCCGCAGAAGCAAGCTGTATTATTTGCGTGACCGCGTAGGCAAGGCCGCGCGCGTAAAACAGCGTCTCGGATAAAAAAATTTAAAAAAACTACAAGCCGCGGCTGTATCCTACAGTTGCGGTTTTTGTCTTTTTGATTTATAATTGGCTAATAGAGGTGATAAACGCATGAAAACGGACGGAACGCGGGAAAAAACCGCTGTAACATCCGGGAAACCCGCTAAAAAGTCGAAGCTGATAACCGAGATTTACGAGTGGCTGGATTCTCTTACCGTGGCGTTCATCACGGTTGTTTTGCTGATGACATTTATTTTCAGGGTGGTCAGCGTGGACGGAGCATCCATGATGGACACTTTAAAGGATGAGGACAAGGTTATTTTAACACAGCTTTTTTATACTCCGAAACAGGGAGATATAGTCGTTTTGCTGACCGACCGGAATTTTGCGGCGGAAATGTCGGATGTCAACCGGCCGCTTATAAAGCGGGTTATCGCCGTGGAGGATCAGCATGTGGATATCGATTTTGACTCCGGCGTGGTCTATGTCGACGGGGTGGCGCTAACCGAACCGTATGCCAAAGAACCCGTAAGGGTTAGGGGTACGCTTTCGTTCCCGCAGATTGTACCCAAGGGGCATGTGTTTGTTTTGGGGGATAACCGTAACAATTCGCTGGATTCCCGTTTTCAGGAGGTTGGCATGGTAGATAACCGTTATGTTTTGGGGCATGCGATGTTCCGCGTTTTCCCGCTAGATTCCATCGGGGGATTAGATTAATGGGAAATATGAGCAATATCCAGTGGTTTCCCGGGCATATGGCGAAGACAAAACGCAAGATCACCGAAAGCTTAAAGCTGGTGGATGCGGTGGCGGAAATTGTCGACGCACGCATTCCGTTTAGCAGCCGTAATCCCGAGCTTGACGGTCTGGTAGGCGACAAGCCGCGCATTCTGATACTCAGCAAGCCGGACCTTGCCGATCCCGGTATTTCGGCAAAGTGGACGGCATATTTTAAACAGGCGGGCTGGGTGGCGTTTGAGGCGGACTGCAGCTCGGGAAGGGGCCTTGGGCAGTTTCTGCCGGGAGTAAAGCGGCT
Source organism: Oscillospiraceae bacterium (assembly GCA_003517915.1). GTDB lineage: Bacteria > Bacillota > Clostridia > Oscillospirales > Acutalibacteraceae > UBA8129. Next base: position 2,366 of record DOZQ01000231.1, read on the forward strand.
TTTGGAAAAGAAGCTGAGGGCGTATGAGGCCAAGGGCATGACCGGGAAAAAGCTGCGTGTTATGGTGGCCGGTATCCCCAACGTGGGGAAGTCATCTTTTATTAACTGCATGTCCAAGGGTGCGAAAGCCAAGGTGGAGGATCGTCCGGGTGTGACAAGGGGCAACCAGTGGTTTACCATAGACAAAAATGTGGAGCTGCTCGATACGCCGGGGGTGCTGTGGCCTAAATTTGACGATCCCGAGGTAGGGGAGCGTCTGGCTTTTACAGGCGCGATAAAAGACGCCGTTTTGGATATTGAGTCGTTGGCGCTCAGGCTGATTGAATTTTTGATGAAGGAATATCCGGAAAATCTAAAAGAGCGGTATAAACTGACTGCTGTAACCGATGAATCGGCGCTAGGGATTGCCGGGGAAATAGGTAAAAAGCGGGGTATGCTGATATCCGGCGGCGAAGTGGACTATGAACGGCTGTCGGTTATGCTGCTTGATGAATTTCGCGGCGGCAAAATCGGCAGGATTTCGCTTGAAAAACCTAAAAGAGAGGATTAACATGCCGGATTATACATATGAAAACGCGGCTATGGCAAAAGGCTTTGAACATATATGCGGGGTGGACGAGGCCGGCAGGGGGCCGCTTGCCGGGCCGGTATTCGCCGCCGCGGTTATACTTAAGCCGGGAACCCTGATTGAGGGGCTGGACGATTCGAAAAAGCTCAGCGAGAAAAAACGTGAAAAGCTGTTCCATGAGATAACCGAAAAGGCCGTGAGCTGGTCTGCGGCCAGTGTGGATGAAAAGATTATAGATGAGATAAACATTTTAAACGCGGCAATGCGGGCGATGCGCGAGGCGGTCGAAGCACTTGGCGTGACGCCGGATTATGTACTGATCGACGGGAACAAATGCCCCGAGGGCATTAATGCCGGGTGTGAGGCTGTAATCGGGGGAGATTCAAAATCTATGTCGGTCGCGGCGGCGTCTATAATCGCGAAGGTACTGCGCGACCGGTATATGCGTGAAATTGCCGGAAAATATGAAATCTACTGTTTTGAAAAACACAAGGGCTATGGCACGAAGCTGCATATGGATTTAATCCGTGAGCACGGCCCGTGCGAGATACACCGCGTGAGCTTTTTAAAAAAGATTATTTAGGTGAGATATTATCCAAGGGAAACGCTGCAGGGACGGAGCCATGTGGTCGCTCGCCAGGTAGTTCTCAAATTCCTGCGGGCGCACACAGTGCGCCCCT
>DOZQ01000122.1:0-498 GCA_003517915.1 Oscillospiraceae bacterium
GTGATGAGAATTTTTACGGTCAGTTTATAAAATTCCGTTCTATGGCGGATGATCTGCGTATCAAGCTGAGCTTTCCCGTAGGCGGATATCACCAGAATATGGATTCTTTCCAAAATGCACCTGATCTTCCGGACAGGTTTATTTCACTGGATCCAACCGGCAATAAGCGCCGTGAAGCAGGGGAATATTTGACCGGATATACAAAAGGCTATTACGGTCAGCTTGGGGAGCTGCCTGAAAGAATGTGCAAATACGCAAAAGAACATTCCCTAAGGTGCGTCGGCCCGGTATATTCGGTATATTTGCAGGATGAGGTCTGCGTCAGTGACCCGTCGCAGTATATGGTTCAGGTGACAGTCGCGGTTGTTCCCGTGTAAATAATATTATAGTCATCCTCTGCACTTTGATTATATTATAGCAAATTGACAAAACGTATACTGAAACGTTACATGGGACATGAAATGTCAATTTGCTATGTGTTATGTCTTTCGGTTGCCG
>DOZQ01000122.1:568-3474 GCA_003517915.1 Oscillospiraceae bacterium
TTGTGGCGTAATTACCTGAAAATATAGCATAAATCCAATTCACTTTTTAAAAATATCTTTAAAATCCGCATTATTTTTGGGTTTAGAGCACTTGTGATATTTTGTATCAAATTTGATTAACCATAAAAAATGCGTTGACCTTCAATCGGCTTCATAGTTTAAAATTAGTGTTAGAAATTTAGATATATTTTATAAACTACATTTTATCAACAAATATTAACAAAAGGGGAAGTTCAAATCGTGGGAAGGATATTTTTTGTAAGGAAAATTATACACAAATGGTTTGGGTTGCCGCGCAAGGCTCTGGCGCTCATATTGACCGTTGTGCTGACTCTAAGTGTTTTAGGCGGGATTTTGGCCCAGATAAAACCTACGCAAACCGAGCCTTCACCCGCGCCTGCGGATGATCCGCCGCCCGGACCCTATGACGCCCCCGATTTCGGGGTGCTCTCTGAGGTCAGATTTTTGGATGTTGGCATGAACTATATTGGCGGTATCGCACTGGACGCCGCGCATAAGGTTTGGTCCTGGGGCTGGAACCAGCATGGCCAGCTGGGTATCAATAAAGGCTTTCAGATGGGCCCGACCAGCCCCCCTAACCGCATGGGATATGCCGGGGGTATGATACGCCTTCCCTATTTTGTTGACAACGATATCGATATTGTCGACATTGCGGCCGGATATCATTTTAATCTGGCGCTGGACGACGAAGGCAACGTTTACAGCTGGGGACATAACGGACAACAGCAAACCGGCTTTACCACCAACACGACTACCAGCGGTGTGGGCAGAATAGAGCCGGCTGTGGTGCAGGGGCTTCCGAAAATCGTAAAGATTAAAACTAACAACGCGGAAATAACTAATGGCATAAGCATGGCGCTGGATGAAAACGGCGGACTGTGGGTATGGGGAGCCAACTTAGCCGGGACGCATGGGCAGGGAAATACGACCACCACCGCGGCATATCAGGCGACTCCGCATAAGGTGATTTTCCCTGAGAATGTACAAGTCGTCGATTTTACCGGCGGCGGATGGGGCGGTGCCAACGCGAATGTTCAGGTCATTGATTCCAACGGAGACCGCTGGGGCTGGGGAATCAACGACGGCGCTTATCGTATGCTGGGGCTTGGCGTAGCTACCGCTACGATAATCCAGCCCACAAAGGCGGCGCGGCAGCCGGGCATGGGGGATCTTGTACAGATCGACAGCTCATTTCGCGCTACGGTGGCGCTGGATGAAAACCATAATGTATGGCAATGGGGAAGGCTCTTTTTGGGGCCTGGGGTCGGTTCGGAAACGACTATCCCAATTCCGACAGTGCTTGAGATTGATCCGGCCGAAATAACGCGTCTCGGCTATACGCCTATTCCTCAGAGAGTAACCGCGGGCGAAAGCGTTTGTTATTTCATTGACCAATACGGGCGCCCTTGGGCCTGGGGAAGCGGCAGATATTTCGGGTTTGGCCGCGAGGGCGGATATGAGGACGCAAACTCTCAAGTAGCGGCGAAGGCACAGCAATGGCCCAGAGAAATCGGCGACGGCGATACTCAGACTTATGATGACAGCCCTAAAATACGGCCACCAACAGCCATGGGAAATCGCGGGATCCATCTGCACCCCACTATATATGACGAAAAATACGCGGATAATCCGATGGAGGATATATGGAAGGATCTGGCGTTCAGGCCGATTCCGAAGCTCAAGTATATATATGCGCAACGTTCAGCGTATACGCTGATGGATGAGAACGGGAATATATACAAATGGACCAATGACGGATCCGGAGCGATTGCCTGGGGCTGGGATTATACAAATCCCCAATATGATCCGCCTGACAGCGGAAATATAAAGGAAGGTTTGTACAACGTATATTCCTATGAGGTTATGTTTATGCGCGGCTCACCCCGTATGGCGCCTTTGGAACTGACGATTGATAAACCCGTCAAAAAGATTTACAAGGGAGTCAGCAGTCTCGACACCGATACGCTTGCGTTTAAGCTCAAGATCCCGCCCAGCTTCACCAGTGCGGCGATGAACATCAACATTGACCGTAAAATAAGGGTGATGAAATATGTAATTATTCCCTACGACCCGTCGGATCCTAATTTCCAGATTACCGACAAGCCGACCAAAGACCAGTTTAATGACGCATATGACGCCGCGGCCGCGGGAATGAAGGGGGATTTCCTGAACGGAGAAATAATTGAGTCTTCGAACGTCGAGCAAATCATAAATGAAAATATTGTCATCGACGACAACTGCAAGGTATGGGTCATGGTCAGCGACGAGGGATACGTACAGGGCGAGCTGCGCGACAATATCCTTGTCCACACTGCCGATAATTTCTACACGCCGGTTAATCTCTATGAGCGGGGCGTAGAAAGAAACGATAATGACGTTGAGCTTTATCCGTCCACGCAGGAGCAGGTTGCCAAGGTTTATCCCACCGCGTATGATTCAGCGAAATTCGGTTCAGATACGGCCAAATACTCCGATCAGGAGCCGGATGTCTATGGAGTTCCGCTGGACGTGAACGGCGCGGTGATAACCGCTCCCATCTTTGGGCATGACCAGGTGGAAATAACGGCGCTGGATGTTCCGCGCTACGCGGTTTCAGGCACCAAGCCCGATTCGACACCGCAAATAAATCCTGTGACATATACGCTTAATCAGGATTATATCGACGACCGGCCTCATTATAATGACCGCAATTTGGATGGGACTATGACCGCGCAGGCCATTACGGAAAATACCCACACCTTCTATTACAGCTTCGCGCTGCCCTATAAGGGCGCATATATAAACGGCGCGGCAAGACCCAGCAACGGCTTGCAGACCGCACCTAGGGAGGTGGATTTGGGCACCTCGATTGTCTATAGAATCACAGCGGAAAATAAAGGCACGGC